>VBAF01000307.1:2444-7219 GCA_005884705.1 Alphaproteobacteria bacterium | reverse complement strand
CGTGCCAGGCGACGGTGACCTGGCCCGACGGCGGCGCCGCGGCGGCTGTTGCGGCGCTGAGCGTCAGCGCAACGGCCGCGATGAGCAGCCGCGGGATCCGGAGCGATGTCATGACGGCCCTCCCGACGGGTCAGTCATAAAGATGGCAGGCGACGATGCGATCGCCGACGGCGCGCGCCGCCGGCGCCTCGCTGGCGCAGCGCGCCGTGGCGTGGGGGCAGCGCGGATGGAAGTGACAACCGCTCGGCGGATTGAGCGGGCTCGGCACTTCCGCCTTGCAGCACCACATCCTCGCGCCGCTCGTCGGGATGGCTTGGCAGGGCGGCTGCGAACAGTGCCTTGGTGTAGGGATGCAGGGGTTCGCGCGCCAGCGCCTGCGCCTCGCCGCGCTCGACGATCTTGCCGAGGTACATGACCACGATCTCGTGGCTCATGTGCGCGACCGCCGCGAGGTCGTGGGCGATGAACAGATAGGAGAGGCCGAGTCGGTCCTGGAGCTCGCGCAACAAGTTGAGGATCTGGGCGCGGATCGAGACGTCGAGTGCCGACACCGGCTCGTCGAGCACCACCAGCTTCGGCGACAGCACGAGCGCGCGTGCGATCGCGATGCGCTGACGCTGGCCGCCCGAGAATTCGTGCGGGAAAAGGTCGGCGGAGCGAGCGGGCAGGCCGACCAGGTCGAGCATTTCCAGCATGCGCGTGCGGACCGCGTCGGGTGCGACGGTCTCGTTGGTGATCAGCGGCTCGGCGATCACGGCGCTGATGCGCATGCGCGGGTTGAGCGAGGCGTAGGGGTCCTGAAAGACCGCCTGGACGGACTTGCGGTAGTTGCGCCGGCCGGCCGCATCCAGGGCGACGAGATCGCGCCCCTCGAACAGAATGGTGCCGCCGGTCGGATCC
This sequence comes from Alphaproteobacteria bacterium, assembly GCA_005884705.1. Lineage (GTDB taxonomy): Bacteria > Pseudomonadota > Alphaproteobacteria > Reyranellales > Reyranellaceae > Reyranella. The sequence goes on along the minus strand of VBAF01000307.1, from coordinate 6,319 downwards.
TCCAGCCCGAGGACGAGCTTGGCTGTCGTGGTCTTGCCGCAGCCCGATTCGCCCACCACGCCCAAGGTCTTGCCGCCGTCGATGGCGAAGGAGATGCCGTCGACCGCGCGCACCACGCCGCGATGGCCGCCGAACAGGCCGCGCCGGCCCGCGAAGTACTTGGTGACGTCTTCGGCTTGCAGAACGGCGGTCATGTCACGCGACTCCTTCTTACTTGGCGGCCTGGGCATCGAGGGATTGCGCTACCCCGGGCGCGGCCAGCCAGCACCGCGCCGTGCGGCCGTCGTCAAGCGCGAATTCGGGCGGTGCCTCGGCCCGGCAACGGGCGAACGCCGCGGGGCAGCGCGGCGCGAACGAGCAGCCGGCCGGCAGTGAGGAGAGGTCGGGCGGCTGGCCGTCGATCGCGGTGAGCTGGCGGCGATTGTCGGACATGCGCGGGATCGAGCCCAGCAGCGCCTTGGTGTAGGGATGCGCCGGTGCATTGAAGATGCGCGCCACCGGCCCCTTTTCCACCACTCGCCCGGCATACATCACGGCGAGCTGGTCGCACATCTTGGCGACGATGCCGAGATTGTGGGTAATGAAGATCAGCGCCAGGCCGTGCTCGCGCTGCAGCTCGCGCAGCAGGTTGAGGTACTGCGCCTGAATGGTGAGATCGAGGCTGGTGGTCGGCTCGTCGGCGATCAGCAGCCGCGGTTCGCAGGAGATGCCGATCGCGCCGACGATGCGCTGGCGCATGCCACCCGACATCTCGTGCGGATACTGCGCCACGCGGGTCTGCGGCGAGGCGATGCGCACCGATTTCAGCAGGGCGATCGCGCGCTGCCAGGCATTGGCGCGGGTCGCGCCTTCGTGCACGCGGAGCGGCTCGCCGACCTGGTTGCCGATGGTGAACAGCGGATTGAGCGAGGCCATCGGGTCCTGCAGGATCATGGCGATGCGCTTGCCGCGCACCTCGCGCATCTCGGCCTCCGGCTTGTCGACCAGGTTCTTTCCCTCGAACATGATCCTGCCGCCGACGATGCGCGCCGCCGGCGGCAGCAGGCGCATGATGGTGAGGGCGAGCGTGCTCTTGCCGGAGCCCGATTCGCCGACAATGCCGAGCGTCTCGCCGGCGCCGAGACGGATCGTCACGTCGTCGACGGCGCGCACCACGCGCGTTCCCTGCTGGGAGACGTAGTGCGCCGACAGGTGCTCGAGTGACAGCAGCGGTTCCTGGGACATGGTGCCGGTCACAGTTGGCGCAGTTGCGGGTCGAGCTTCACGCGCAGCCAGTCGCCCAGCAAGTTGGCCGACAGCACCATCAGCATGATGCAGATGCCGGGGAACACGGTGAGCCACCAGTACCCGACCATCAGGCCTTTCTTGCCGTCGGCCATCATCAGGCCCCAGGCCGGCTTGGGCGGCGGCACGCCGACGCCGAGGAAGGACAGCGACGCCTCGGTGACGATCACCACGCCCAGCATCAGCGTGGCCAGCACGATGGCCGAGTTGATGACGTTGGGCAGGATGTGACGCCACATGATGACCCGCTTGGAGCACCCGGCAACGATGGCGAGCCGCACAAACTCGCGCTGCTTGAGCGACAGCACCTCGCCACGGATCACGCGCGCGTAGCGGGTCCAGTAGACCAGGCCGAGGATCAGGATGATGTTGAGCTCGCTCGGACCGACGATGGCGGCGAGGAAGATGGCGAAGGTCAGCGCCGGCAGGGCGAGCCAGGTGTCGGTCACGCGCATCACCACCTGGTCGGCCCAGCCGCCGAGATAGCCCGACAGGATGCCGAGCAGGGTGCCGATCACGCCGGCCACCAGCACGGCGGTGAGGCCGACGATCATCGACACGCGGGCGCCGAAGATCAGCCGCGACAGCACATCGCGCCCGACATGGTCGGTGCCGAGCAGGTAGGCCCAGCTGCCGCCTTCCTGCCAGACCGGCGGCTTGAAGCGGCGCGCCAGGCTGCCGATCTGTGGATCGTACGGCGCCAGCACGTCGGCGAAGACGGCGACGAAGGCGATGAACAGCAGGATCGTCACCGGGATCAGTGGAAAGCCTTTCAACCGCCAGAACGCGGTGGAACGCGAGGCGGTGGCGGCGGCGAGCGTTGCGGTTTCGGGAGGGGTAATGACAGTCATGGCCGTCAGCTTTCCAAACGAATGCGGGGATCGATCAGGGCGTAGAGAATGTCGACCAGGAAGTTGACCAGGATGATCATGCTGCCGCCGATCACGACCACGGCCTGGACGACCGGGAAGTCGCGGAAGGTGACGCCCTCGTAGAGCAACCGGCCGATGCCGGGCCAGGCGAACACCGTCTCGACGACGACGGCGACGTTGATCATCACGACCAGGTTGATGCCGGCCAGCGTGATCACCGGGATCAGCGCGTTTTTCAGTGCGTGCTTGCCGATGACCAGCGACTCCGGCAGGCCCTTCAGCCGCGCCAGCTTGACGTACTCCGAGCCCAGCACCTCCAGCATCGAGGAGCGCGTCATCCGCATGTGCGCGGCGGCGAAGTACCAGCCCAGGGTGAAGGCCGGCATCAGCAGATGCAGGAAGGTGCCGGAGCCGGAGGAGGGCAGCCAGCCGAGGTACACCGAGAACACCAGGATCAGCACCAGGCCGACCCAGAACTGCGGCAGCGACAGGCCGAGCAGGGCGAAGATCTTGCCGGCGCTGTCCCAGAAGCGGTCGACCCGCACCGCGGCCAGGATGCCGCTCGGGATGCCGATCAGCAGCGACAGGGCCATCGCCACCGCCGCCAGCAGCAGCGAGTTGGGCAGGCGCTGGAAGTAGAGATCCAGCACCGGCGTGCGGTAGTAGAAGGACTGGCCGAGGTCGCCGGTGAGGAAGCTGGCGACGAAGTGCCAGTACTGCATCCAGAGCGGCTGATCGAGGCCGAACTGGTGGCGCATCGCCTCGATGTCGTCCTGGCTGGCGCCGGGCTCGGTCAGCAACGCGATCGGATCGCCGGTGACGCGGACGAACAGGAAGATCGTCAGCGACAGCAGGAACAGCGAGAGCAGCGAATAGCCTGCGCGGCGGATGATGTACTGTTTCATGGCCGGCGCTCCTATGCCTTGCCCTTGAGGGTCAGATCTTCGTAGGGCGCGGTGTACGGGAAGCCCTGTATCAGGGCGAAGCCCGATTGCCCGACCTTCGGTCCGACGCCGGATATGAAGGCCTGCTGCCAGATCGGCGCAAAGATCGCCTTGTCGTGCACGAGCTGCTGCAGGCGATGCAGGATCGCCTCGCGCTTGGCGCGATCCATCTGCGCGGCCTGCTCGGCGAACAGCGCGTCGATGTCGGGATAGCTGCCGTAGACATAGGGGCCGCCGGTCACGACGAAGGCCTCGGCGCGCGTGTTCTTCAGCTTTCTCTCCGAGTAGGCCTTGAAAAAGGCGGCGCGCTCCAAGGGGCGCAGCTTCACGCGGATGCCGACTTCGCGCAGGTTGTTGAGCGCGACCTCGGCGATGTTGGCGTAAGAGGCATCGCAGTAGTAATCGCCGGCATCGAAGCCTTGCGGATGCCCGGCGTCGGCCAGCAGCTTGCGCGCCCGCGCGGCATCGTAGACCGGCGCCGGCGGCGGCCAGTAGAAGTCGAAATTCTCCGGGAATGTGCTGTTGGTCAGGCGCGAGTGGCCGAGCGTCAAGGCTTCGTTGATGGTTTTGTGGTCGAGCGCGAGGCCGACCGCCTGCCGCACCCGCAGATCGTGCCAGGGCGACTTGGCATCCCACTGATCGGCGAAGTACAGCCAGAATGTCGCCGATCCCACCGCCGCCTTGATCGCCAGGCCCGGCGTGCGCGTCAGCTCGTCGGCCAGCTCGCCGCGAATCGAATAGGCGATGTCGATCTCGCGGCGCTGCAGCGCCGCCA
>VBAF01000307.1:0-2439 GCA_005884705.1 Alphaproteobacteria bacterium | reverse complement strand
CGGGAATCACCTTGAAGACCAGACGCTTGACCGCGGGCGGCTTGCGCCAGTAACCCTCGAATGCCTCGCAGACCAGCTCCACGCCGGGAGTGAAGGACACGAACCTGTACGGGCCTGCGCCGATCGGCGCCTTCTTGAAACCGTCCTCGCCGACCTGCTCGACGTATTTTCTGGGCACGACCCAGCCGGCGCCGGTGGCGCTGGCATAGAAGGTCATGAAATCCGGCCACGGCTCGGTCAAGCGGATGGTGAGCCGGTGCGGATCGTGGATGTCCACGCCGGCCACGCGCTCCTTCAAGGTCTTGCTCGAGGCGCCGCGATAGCGCTCGAGGGAGAACTTCACGTCCTCCGCCGTCAGCGGCTCGCCATTGTGGAACAGCACACCCTTGCGCAACGTGAAGGCATAGCTCAGCCCATCGGGCGCCATGGTCCAAGCCTCGGCGAGGCAGGGCGCCATCGGATTGCCCGGCATCGCCTTCGCCATAGCATCGTGCATGGCGTAGAGCATCATGAAGGGCGTGATGATGCCGGCGGTCTCCGCCGGATCGAACCAGGTCGGCGCCAGGGAGACGTGCGAGCCGATGCGCAACTCGCCGTCCGCCGCCGCGCCGGCGGCGCGCGAGGCGAGGCCGATCATGGCCGCCGCGGAAAGGCCGAGAGCGCCGCGGCGCGTGGTCCGGAGAGGGGGCGAGGCCATGGCCATGTCTCCCCTAAGCGCCGCCCTTCAGGCGGAGGTCTTCGTAGGGCGCGGAATAGGGATGGCCGGAGATCAGGTTGAAGGCGGCCTCGTCTACCCTTGGTCCCTGGCCGTTGAGGAAGCCGAGCTGGAACAGCGGCGCGTACACCGTGCGCTCGTGCACGATCTGCTGCATGCGGTGCAGCAGCTCGGTGCGCTTGGCGGCGTCGGCCGTCTGGGCCTGCTGGGCGAACAGCTCGTCGATATCGGGATAGCTGCCATAGACATAGGTGCCGCCCTTGACGACGAAGGTCTCCATCCGGGTCGCGGCGTTGCCGAAGGCGCCGCTGCCGCCCTGGATCAGGTTGCGGTATTTCTTCTCGCCATACTCCTTGGTGAAGGCGGCGCGCTCCATCGGCCGCAGTTTGATCCTGATGCCGATCTCCTGGAGGCTGTTGATCGCCGTCTCGCCGAGGTTGGAATAGGAGGCGTCGCAGAAGTACTCGCCGCCGTCGAAGCCATTGCGGAATCCCGCCTCCGCCAGCAGCTTGCGCGCCGCGGCCGAGTCGTACGGGATCTTCGGCGGCTGCCAGTAGCCCTCGTAGTCCTTCGGCACGATGCTGCAGGTGATCAGCGAATGGCCGAGCGTCAGCGCCTGGTTGATGCCGTCGCGGTCGAGCGCCAGGGTGACGGCCTTGCGCACCCGCGGATCGTGCCACGGCGACTTCGGATCCCACTGGTCGGCGAAGTAGACCCAGAACGGCGAGTTGATCACGATCGGCTTGAGCTGCAGCCCCGGGGTGCGCTGCAGCTCCTCGGCCAGCTCGCCGCGGATCGAGTAGGCGATATCGACCTCGCCGCGCTTCAAGGCCGCCAGCCGCGTCGCCTCGTCGGGGATCACCTTCCAGACCAGTCGCTTCACCGTCGGCGTCTTGCGCCAGTAGCCGTCGAACGCCTCCATCACCAGCTCGACGCCGGGAGTGAAGGAGACGAACTTGTAGGGGCCGGCGCCAATCGGCGCCTTCTTGAAGCCGTCCTCGCCGACGCTCTCGACGTACTTCTTGGGCACGATCCAGCCGGCGCCGGTGACGCTGGAATAGTAGAGCAGGAAATCTGGCCACGGCTTGTTGAGCCGGAACACGACACGGCGCGGATCGGGCGTCTCGACCGCCGCCACGTTGTCCTTGATGAAGCCTGCGGCATTGCCGCGATAGCGCTCGAAGGAGAACTTGACGTCTTCGGCCGTCACCGGCTCGCCGTTGTGGAACTTGGCGCCGGCGCGCAGCACGAAGGTGTGGCTCAGGCCATCGGAAGAGGGGGTGTAGGATTCCGCGAGGCAGAGGTCGGCCGGCTTGCCCGGCATCGGCTTCACCAGCCCGTCATGCAGGGCGTAGAGCAGCATGAAGGGGGTGACGATGCCGGGCGTTTCCGCCGGATCGAACCAGGTCGGCGCCAGCGAGACGTGCGCGGCATAGACGATCTTGTTGTCGGGCGCGGCGCTGGCCGATCTCGTTCCCAGGGCCACGACGCCAAGCGCGGCAAGGCCCAGCATCTCGCGGCGGGTGGCGTTGTGTCGGCGCGGGAACGAACGCATGGCGATACTCCCTGCTTGTTCAGCTCTTGATGGTCACGTCCTCGTACGGTGCGGAATACGCATGGCCCTTGATCAGCCCGAGACCGGACTCGCCGACCCTCTTGCCCAGGCCGTTGATGAAGGCGAGCTGCCAGATCGGCGCGTAGACCGAGAGCTCGTGCAGGATCTG
>VBAF01000306.1 GCA_005884705.1 Alphaproteobacteria bacterium | reverse complement strand
GTACGCGAGCGGGTGCGGGTCGAGCAATCGGCCGGCCGGTTCCTGGGCGACCTGCATCACAACGGCTCGACCACCACCTGGCTGATGACGCGCGACGGCAACTTCCAGCCGCGCGGCGAGATTCCCAACGTCAAGAACATCGAGCCGCCCTACGCGGCCGACGACACCAAGATCCCGGCCGAGGTGATCAGCTACAGCCTGCTGGTCAACAAGAACATGGTGAAGCCGGCCGACGAGCCCAAGAGCTGGAAGGACATCCTCGATCCCAAATGGACCGGCAAGATCCTGTCCGACGATTATCGCGCGCTGGGCGGCGGCGCGGTGTTCTTCGTGGTGATGCAGAATACCTTCGGTCGCGAGTTCCACGAGAAGCTGGCGGCGCAGAAGCCGTCCTTCTCGCGCGATATCCAGAACAGCGAGCGGCGCACCGCGCGCGGCGAATTCCCGATCTACATCCCGTTCTCGCTGCAGGACCTCAACAACCTCAAGGGCCTGCCGGTCAAGGCGATCGTGCCGGCCGAAGGCGTGGCCTATGTGCAGTTCGTCGCCGCGATGGTGAAGAACACGACGCCGCCTCTTCATGAACCACTATCTCGAGCCCGAATCGCAGCTGGTCTTTGCCAACGCCGGCTACAACCCGGTGATCAGAGGCGTCGTCGAGAAAACCATAGAGGAAATCCGCCCACTGCTCGCAACCAAGGCGATGGGCACGACAATCCCCGAGCGCCAGGACGAGATGCTCGCGCTCGCCAAAGAGATCTACAAGTAGGCAATGCCGAGCGTCACGCTCACCGGAGTCGGCCGGCGGTTCGGCGCGCTGACGGCGGTCGATTCGGTCGACCTTGCCGTCGAGTCGGCTGAGTTCGTGACTCTGCTCGGCCCCTCGGGCTGCGGCAAGACCACGACCCTGCGCATGGTCGCGGGCCTCGAGCGCAACGACACCGGCTCGATCGCGATCGGCGGCCGGGTGGTGAGCGATGCTGGCGCCGACCTGTTCGTGCCGCCCGACCAGCGCAAGCTCGGCATGGTGTTCCAGTCCTACGCGATCTGGCCGCACATGACGGTGTTCGACAACGTCGCCTATCCGCTGTCGGTGCGTCATGTGGCGAAGCCCGAGATCCGGCAGCGCGTGATGACGGCCCTCAAGCTGGTCGAGATGGAAGCCTATGCCGAGCGGCCAGCGCCGGCCCTGTCGGGCGGCCAGCAGCAGCGGGTGGCGATTGCGCGCGCGCTGGTGTTCGAGCCCGAGGTGCTGCTGCTCGACGAGCCGCTCAGCAACCTCGATGCGCGGCTGCGCGCGCAGATGGGCGAGGAGTTCCGCGCGCTTCAACGCCGATTGAAGATCACCACGCTCTACGTCACCCACGACCAGGAAGAGGCGATGGCGCTCAGCGACCGGGTGGTGGTGATGGACAAGGGCCGCGCCCTGCAGGTCGGCGCGCCGGAAGAAGTCTATCGCCGGCCGGCCAGTCGCACCGTCGCGGCGTTCTTCAGCACGCCCAACTTCATCGAGGCGACGGTGACCGCCTGCCGCGCCAACGGCCGCGACCATCTGCTCACCATCGCGGGCGGCGGCACGCAAGGCGACTGCCGCGCCGGCGAGGCCTTCCGGGCGGGAGAACCGGTGCTGGTGATGATCCGGCCCGAGGACGTGACGCTCGGCACGACCGGACAGCTTTCGTGGGCCGGCAACGTGATCGACGTCATCTTCCGCGGGCCGCGGCGCACGCTTGCCGTCGAAGCGCAGGGCCGCCGCTTCACCGTCGAATGTTCGGCGACGCGGGCCGCGGCGGTCGGCGACGCGGTGACCCTGAGCGTCGACGCCGACAATGCCTGGGCGCTGAGGCCCTGATGGCACGGTTGCGCGAGCAGGACGCCCAGCGGCGCGCGGCGAGCGGCTACGGGCCGGATTTCCTCGAGGCCTTCGCGCGCGGCCTGCGGGTGATCGGCGCCTTCGACAGGCAGCGCAGCGGGATGACCTTGAGCGAGGTGGCGCGCGCCACCGACCTGCCCAAGCCCAGCGTGCGGCGGGCGCTCTACACGCTGACCTGCCTCGGCCTCGCGACCAGCGACGGCCGCAGCTTCCGGCTGACGCCCAAGATCATGGAGCTGGCCTCGGTCTATCTCGGCTCGAACATGATCTCGACCGTGGTCCAGCCGGCCTGCGAGCGGCTGGCCGAGCTGACCGAGCAATCGTGCTTCGCGGCGGTGCTCGACGGCCACGACATCATGGTGATCGCCCACTCGCTGCATGGCCGGCCCGACGTGCTGGCGCCGACCATCGGCCTGCGCCGCCCCGCCTTCAACACCGCGGCCGGCCGCGCCATCCTGAGCCAGCTGCCCCACGATGCGCTCGATGCCTGGCTCGACCGGCTCGAGCCCAAGGGCATCACCGACTTCACGGTGACCGACAAGCGGGCGCTCAAGGCGGAGATCCTGCAGGTCCGCCAGCAGGGCTTCGCCATCACCGCGCAGGAATGGCGGCGCGGCTATCACGCCGCCGCGGTGCCGCTGCGGCGCTACGACGGCGGCACGATCGGCGCCCTGTGCGTCGCCGTCTGGGTCGAGGATTCCTCGGAGGGCTCGGCCGCCGAACGCCACGTCCCCGCCCTCACCGCGGAAGCCGAGGCGCTGAAGCCGCAGCTGCTTTAGCGGTCACCTCTCCCTGAGGAGGCGCGCAGCGCCGTCTCGAAGGGTGGCAACACAGAAGATGCGCGTTCTCATCCTTCGAGACGCTCACTGAAGGCGCCATGTGAATGCGCCGACTCGCTCCTCAGGATGAGGTAGTGCGCGGTCAGGCGAACGGATTGTCCTCGCCCAGCCAGTGGCGCTTGAGCAGCGGGATCTGCAGGAAGGCGAAGACCATGGTCGCCGGGAAGCTCACGAACATCTTGCTGGCGATCCAGGTGTCGGTCGAGAAGCCGCGCCAGAAGAACTCGTTGATGGCGGCCAGCACGAAGAAGAACAGCGCCCAGCGCACGGTGAGCTTGCGCCAGCCCTCGTCGGTGAGCTGGAATGCCGCACCGAAGATCGGCTTGAGCAACGGCCGCTTCAGCACCAGCAGGCCGCCGCCGAGGATGACGCCGAACAGGCAGTTCACGATGGTCGGCTTCAGCTTGATGAAGGTCTCATCCTGCAGCCAAATGGTGAGTCCGCCGAACACTAAAACGAAGAAGCCGCCGACCATCGGCATGACCGGCCAGCGGCCCTCCATCCAGCGATAACAGGGCAGCGCAATTGCAGTTGCGACGATGAAGGTAGCCGTGCCGATGAAGATGCCCCACTTGGCGTTGGCGGCGAAGAACAGCAGCAGCGGCCCCAGCTCCAGCCCGGTGGCCCACAGCTTGCGAATGCCTTTCTCCGGCTTGATGTCGTCGCTCATGAGGGCAGGCCCATCAGGCTGCGGGCGAAGGCGCGCGCCTCGAACGGCCGCAGATCGTCGATGCCCTCGCCGACGCCGATCGCCACCACCGGCAGCTTGAACCGCTCGGCGAGCGCCACCAGCACGCCGCCCTTGGCGCTGCCGTCGAGCTTGGTGACGACCAGCGCGTCGAGGCGTCGAGCACCAGCAGGCAGGAATGCGGCGCCGAGGCGTCGAGCTTGCGGATGACGCGGACGATCTTGGCGAGCTCTTCCATCAGGTTGGCCTTGTTGTGCAGCCGGCCCGCGGTGTCGATCAGCAGGACGTCGCAGCGCTCGGCCTTGGCCGTCGCCAGCGCCTCGTAGGCGAGGCCTGCCGCATCGGCACCGGCCTCCTTGGCGATCACCGGCACGCCAGCCCGCTCGCCCCACACCTTGAGCTGCTCGACCGCAGCGGCGCGGAAGGTGTCGCCGGCGGCCAGCATCACCTTGCGGCCCTCACCCTTGAACAGATGGGCGAGCTTGGCGATGGTGGTGGTCTTGCCGCTGCCGTTGACGCCGATCACCAGCACGACATGCGGCGTGTGCGCCGGATCGATCACGAGCGAGGTGGCGACCGGCTGCAGGATCTCGGCGATATCGTCGGCGAAGGCGGTGCGCACCTCCTCGTCGGTGACTTCCTTGCCGAAGCGCTCGCGGCCGAGCTTCTCGACCAGCCGGGCGGCGACGGCGACGCCGAGATCGGCCTGGATCAGCGCGTCCTCCAGCTCGTCCAAGGTCGCCTGGTCGAGCTTCTTCTTGGTGAACAGGCCGGTGATGCTCTCGGTGACGCGCTTGGTCGACTTGGCGAGCCCGCCGCGCAGGCGCGACAGCCAGCCGCCTTTCTTCTCGGTCTCCACCACGTCGCTCACAGCTCACCCTTGAAGGCCAAGGCGATGCCGCCGGTCATCATGACGTGACCGTCGCGCAGCCATTCGATGCCGAGACTACCGTGCGCCAGAAGCACGTCGGCTTTGCGGTCGACCAGCCCGCGACGCGACGCCGCGACGACGGCGGCGCAGGCGCCCGAGCCGCAGGCCAGCGTCAGCCCCGCGCCGCGTTCCCAGACCCGGAGCTTGAGCCTGTCGCGCGACACGATCTGCGCCACGCCGATATTGGCGCGCTCGGGAAAGAACGGATCATGCTCGAGCTTCGGCCCCAAGTCGGCCAACGGGATGCCGGCGAGGTCGTCGACGAAGAAGGTGGCGTGCGGGTTGCCCATGCTGGTGCCGACCGGATCCTGCAGCGGGCCGGCGCCGACCGGCAGGTGATTGGTGTCGCAGGCGCCGGCCACCGGGATGTCGCGCCAGTCGAGCTTGGCGGGGCCCATGTCGACCGCGATGATGCCGTCGCCGACTTTCTCCGATTCGAGCAGGCCCGAGACGGTCTGCACCGTGACCTGCCCGGTGTCGCGCTCGGCCATCAGCACCGAGGCGACGCAGCGCGTGGCATTGCCGCAGGCGCCGGCCTCGCCGCCATCGGGATTGTAGATGCGCATGAAGACGTCGGCGCCGCGCTCGGTCGGCGGCTCGAGCACGATCAACTGGTCGCAGCCCACGCCCAGCCGCCGGTCGGCGATCGCGCTGATGCGTTCGGCCGGCAGGTCGATCGGCCGCGCGCGGGCATCGAGCACGACGAAGTCGTTGCCCAAGCCGTGCATCTTGAGGAAGGAAACCGTCACGCGGGCTATATGGCCGTTCGCCCCGGCCAGCGCAACGAGCGCGGCCGGACCTGCCCGGCGTGCGGGCCGCCCAGCTCGCGCACGTCGAGCGCCGCCAGCCGCTTGGTGTAGATCGTCAGGTGCAGGATGCCGAGCGGGTCGTAGGGCATCGCCGGCTCGACGAACAGGGAGCGCTCGGCGTCCCAGGCGGGCGTCGCATGGTGGATCGGCCAGTTGCAGCGGCTGGGCAGCGGCTCGCAGGCATAGCCATGGTCGTAGACCAGCACGTTGAGCGCGATCTGGTCGGTCATGTCGGCCGAACGCTGCAGCGACTCGCCCAACAGATCCGCCCAGCCCTGCCAGTGCGGCGCGTCGGCCTTGAGCGCGAACACGCCGGCATTGATCAGCGGATAGCGGATCAGCCGGTCCGCCGTCTCCTGGCCGAAGGCCGCCGCATAGGCAGCACCGTTGATCGAGGAGAATTCGTGCCAGGCGTGGCGATAGTGCCGCATCGAGCGATGGATCTCCGGCGCCGCCGCCAGCGCGCCAGTGCGCGCCGCCGCGAGGAACAGCGCAATCGCGTCGCCCTGCTGCACCCAGCAATCGGCATCGATCCAGAAATAGAGGTCGTGGCCCGGGAAGTAGCGCGGCAGGAACGGCCGCGCCGTCAGCGCCTTGTAGCCGTCCTTCAACTTGGCGCGGCCGGGAAAGTCGAAATCCCATTCCGGCACCACGAACGTCGCGCCCTGCCCGGCGAACCAGGCGCGCTGCTCGGCCGTCAGGCCGCAGTCGAGGATGCCGAGCGCCATCGCGCGGCCTTCCGCGGTCGCACGCAAGGAGCCGACGCAATCGCGCAGCAGCTCGAAATAGTTGGCGTCGCCGCCGGTAATCGCGATGGTCTTTTCCGTCACCGGCGAAAGATGCCACAGTCCGCCCCGTCGGAGGACTTAAATGGCCAAGCACGTCGACTACTACCTGTCGCTCAACTCGCCCTGGGCCTATCTCGCGTCGAAGCGCTTCGAAGCCATCGCCAAGAAGCACGGCGCCGACGTCACCATCTGGCCGGTCGACTTCGGCGCGGTGTTCGCGGCGTCGGGCGGCTTTCCGCTGCCCAAGCGGTCGCCGCAGCGCCAGGCCTATCGCATGATGGAGCTCAAGCGCTGGCGCGATCACCTCGGCATCAAGCTGACCCTGGAGCCCAAGTTCTTCCCGGCCAATGAGGGACCGGCAGCGTGCTGCGTCATCGCCTTGCGCGAGCAGGGCCGCATGGCCGACGCGATCAAGCTCGCCCACGCCGTGCTGGCGGCGCTGTGGGCCGAGGAGAAGAACACCGGCGATCCGGCGACGCTCAAGTCGATCATCGCCGGCTGCGGCCTCGATGCCGATGCCGTCATGAAGGCGGGCGAGGCGCCGGAAATGGCCGCCAGGCGCGAGGCCTATACCCGGCATGCGATCGACCAGAGCGTGTTCGGCGCGCCGTTCTTCGTGATCGACGAGGAAAGGTTCTGGGGCCAGGACCGGCTCGAGTTCGTCGACCGCAAACTGGCGTCCTAGTTGCGATCCAAAAAACTTAGACGTTCGGCAGATAGACCGCGGCCAGCAGCGCGAAGCCGTTGTTGACGATGTGGGAGAACAGCGACGGCAGCAGCGAATCGGTGCGCCGCCGCAGCCAGCCGAACAGCAGGCCGAGCGGCAGCACCAGCACGATGTGCGCCGGCTCGAAATGCGCGGCGGCGAAGGCGAGCGAGCTCACGACCAGCGCCGGCACGCTGCCCCAGCGTCCGGCGACCCAGCCATAGATCAGGCCGCGGAAGACCAGCTCCTCGACCAGCGGCGCCAGCACCGCGAACAGCAGCAGGCTGATCACGAGCTGCCGCGGCTCGCGCACCACCTCGATCACCTGCTTCATGCCCTGCGGCTCGATGCCGAGCTGGCTGACGGCGACCGACAAGGCGAGCGTTCCAAGCGCACCGAAGACCGCGTACTTCCAGTTCGCCGGGCGCAGGCCGAGGGCGGGAGGCGCCGCCCGGCCGAGCGGTGCCACGGCCACGGCCACCGCCAAGAGGCCGATGGCGAAGAAGGCGCCGAGGACGGTCATCATCTCCTGGTCGGGCAAAAACCGCACGACCACGAAGCCGACCACCGGCAAGGCCAGCAGGAAGACGATCAGGGACCATCCCGGGATCGGCCGGTATTCTTTGCGAATCAAGGGGTTAACATCTGTCGGCAAGCCTTTTGACTCCTCGGCCGGCAGGCCTTATACCCCGGCCACTCAATCGGTCGTGCCGATTATTGGTTCCCCCGCCCTTGGTTGCCTGAGAGGGGGAGCTCCGCT
>VBAF01000305.1 GCA_005884705.1 Alphaproteobacteria bacterium | reverse complement strand
GCCACGGTGAGCTCGACCACGCCGAGACCCGCGCCGAGATGGCCGCCGGTCACCGAAACCGCGGAAATCGTCTCCTGGCGCAGCTCGTCGGCGAGCTGGCGCAGCTGGTCGGCCCGCAGCCGACGGATGTCGGCCGGGATGTCGACGGTATCGAGGAGCGGCGTCGTGCTCTGCCCAGTCATGCCTTCACTATACCTTCCGGCCGCGGCTCATGCGCGCCGCTCTACCACAAATCGCGTCGCCTGCCGCAGCAGGCCTGCCGCGGCGCCGAACGGCTCGAGATGCGCCGAGGCCTGCTGCGCCAGCAGGGAAGCCTGCGCCCGGGCCCGCTCCCGCCCGAGGATCGACACGAACGTCGCCTTGCCGGCCGCGGTGTCCTTGTTGGTCGCCTTGCCGAGCTCCTCGACGCTGCCTTCGACGTCGAGCAGGTCGTCGACGATCTGGAACGCCAAGCCAAGATCGTGCGCATAGGCTGCAAGCGCAACCCGCAGGGAGTCGGCCGCCTTGCCGAGGATCGCCCCGGCCGCGCAGGAGTAGGAGATCAGGGCGCCGGTCTTGAGCCGCTGCAGGCGGGTGATCGCACCGATCGACAGGTCGGTCTGCGTCTCGGCCAGGAGGTCGAGCATCTGGCCGCCCACCATGCCGTGCGCGCCGGCCGCCTTGGCGAGCTCCGACACCAGCGCCACGCGCACCGCCGGGTCGCCATGCGTCGCCTCGTGCGCCAGCACCTCGAAGGCCAGCGCCTGCAGCGCGTCGCCGGCCAGGATCGCCGTCGCCTCGTCGAACTGCCTGTGACAGGCGGGCTTGCCGCGCCGCAGGTCGTCGTCGTCCATCGCCGGCAGATCGTCGTGGATCAGCGAATAGGCATGCAGGAACTCGACGGCGCTGGCGGTGCGCAGCGCCGGCATCGCGCCGACCTTGAATAGCGTGGCGCCGGCCAGCACGAAAAAGGCGCGTAGCCGCTTGCCGCCGCCGAGGCTGGAATAGCGCATGGCCTCGAACACCCGCGCTTCGTCGCTGTCGCCGCGCGGCAGCAGGCGCTCCATGGTCTGCTCGGTCGACACGGCGGCGTGGGCCAGGGCCGGCTCGAAGGCGCTGAACGACGACAAGGGCATGGAACGATAACGTACTCAGCCTGTTTCGGCCGGCTGGCTGCTGACCGTGCCGTCGGCGGCGAAGACGATCTTCTCGACCTTCATCTTGGCCTCGGCGAGCTTCTGCTCGCAGTGGCGCTTGAGCAGCGCGCCGCGCTCGTAGGCCGTGATCGCCTCGTCGAGCTTCACCTGGCCCCGCTCGAGCTGCTGGACGATGGCCTCCAGCTCCTTCAGCGCGTCCTCGAACGACAGGCCGGCAATGGCCTTAGGAACGGTGGGTTCTTTGGTTGGTTCTTTCGACAAGGGACGCGCCTCTGGTCAGGGGTCGGCGATGGTACCACAGCCGATACCGCAGGGTCGAAATCGTCCATCCGGCGAGGAGCTTAGGGCTTGCACAACTCATGCAGGCGAATCCCGCAATTGGGACATGGCGGCCTTGCACGTTCGCATACCAAAACGCCCTCGCTCGCATTGCGGCGCTCTCCCACGGATGGCAGCTTCCGGTCCGCAGAAATGAACAGCCATTCACAGGAGGACCGCCGCCCTGCAGAGCTCGGTGGAGAACGGCCTCACCGAAGGCATGCCGGCCAAGGATCGGCAGTTCGTCACGGCGCTGGCGCGTGGCCTCGACATCCTGCGCGCTTTCCATGCCGGCGAGGGAATGCTCGGCAACCAGGAGATCGCCCACCGCACCGGCCTGCCCAAGCCGACCGTGGCCCGCCTCACCCACACGCTGACCGAGCTCGGCTACCTCAACTACATCCGCCGCTTCCGCAAGTACGAGCTGGGCGCTTCGGTCCTGGCGCTGGGCTATGCCGCGATCTCCAGCATGGATGTGCGCCGCGCCTCGCGTCAGCCGCTCGAGCAGCTCGCGCATGCGCTCAACGCCTCGACGGCGCTGGGCGGCCGCGACCGCCATTCGATGATCTATCTCGAGGCCTGCCGCGGACCGTCGGTCGTGGCGATCACCCACGACGTCGGCACGCGCGTGCCGATGGCGAGCACGGCGATGGGCCGCGCCTATCTGTTCTCGCTGCCCGACGTCGACCGCAACAAGCAGATCGATGCGATCCGCCGCCGCTGGCGCGACGACTGGACCAAGGTCAAGACCGGCCTCGACCGCTCGTTCAAGGAGCTGGCCGACCGCGGCTTCTGCGTCACCTGGGGCGAGTGGCTGCCCGAGCTGTGCGGTGTCGGCGTGCCGCTGCGCAACACCGACGGCACCGCGGCCTATGCCGTGAACGCCTCGGCGCCGATCTACCAGATCAGCCGCGACCGGCTCGAGGCCGACTGGGGCCCGCGCCTGGTCAAGGTGGCGCGCGACATCCGCACCGGCATGGCGGCACAGCCCTCGACCGCCACCGCGCCGATCGCGCCGGTCCGTCCGATGACCAACGGCAACGGCGCGCGCCCGCCGATCGCCGCGATGGCCCGCCGCTGAAGCGACGGCACGATAGCGATCCAACGACCGGGCGACGCGCGCCCGGTCGCGGTGGCTCAGCCGAGCCTGTAACGCAACCAGACCGCACCGCCCTCGAGGACCTCGTGGCTGGTGAGCGTCATGCTCTCGATCGGCGCCGGACCCAGGTCCTTGTCGCCCGAGTTGAACACGGTCGGCGCGCCTGAGCTGCCGTCGATGACGGCAGAGATCACCAGGCTCAGCTCGTCGACCAGCCCGGCCCGCAGCAGCGCGCCGTTCGCGCCGCCGCCGCCTTCCAGCATCAGCCGCTCTATTCCCAGTTCGCGGTTCAGCGTCTCGAGCGCAGCGGCGAGATCGATCTCGGTCTTGCCGGCGAAGATGTAGGAGACGCCGTCGCCGCGCAGCCCCGCCAGATGCGAATCGGCAACCGATTCGGTCAGGATGACCAGGATCGCGTCGCCGCCGATGTCCGAGCGCTGCCACACCGCCTTGCCGTGCGCGTCGAGGAAGACGCCCCACGCCTTGGCGTCGCGCGTGGCGAACCAGTTCTCGCGGGCGAACTTCTGGTCGGTCGGCGGATAGACCAGTCCCTTGCCCTTGGCGAATTCCTGGGCCGTCACGCGGCCGCACAGCCACGAGCCGCCGCCCATCTCGTCGTGCAGGCGCTCGAACAGGTTGGGAATGACGTTCGCCTTCGGCCGCCAGCGGCTGCCCCAGATGCGACCGTCGACGCTCATCACCATGTGGCAAAGAACGTAGGGCTTCATGCGTGCGTCCCGGCATAGGCATCGTTGACGCCGTCGAGCGGCCAGATCGGCCGGCGCAGCTTCTTGAACTTGAGCCGCGAGATGTCGGGCGAGCAGATGCCGCCGGAATCGACCAGCACGATCTCGCGCGCGATCGGCCCGTAGGCGGCGCGGAAGTGCTGCACGCTCTTGACCACCAGCACGTCCTTGGCGCTGGGATCGATGCCCTGGCTCAGGAAGACCTGCAGGTCGAGCGTCTGGATGCGGTTCGACGTGGTGACCACGTCGATGCCGCCGATGCGCAGCACGGCGGTCGGCCCCATGTTGGTCTCGACGCCGGCGTTCATCGGCCCGTCGTTGTGGAAGGCGCCGTCGGACAGCATGCGCACCCGCGCCCTCGCCTTGACCGGCTTGCCCATCGACTGGTCGGTGTGGCCGCCCAGGGCGACATCGATCTCCGCGCCGACGCCGGCCTTGATCGCCTGCTGCACGGTGCGCGGGTCGTAGATCGTGCCGAACGCCACGTTCTCGACCTTGGCGTCGAGCAGCGCCTGCAGCACCGGCGTGGTGTCGTTGTAGCCGCCGCCGCCCGGATTGTCGGTGCCGTCGGCGATCACCAGCGGGCCGGGCTTGTCGTTCTTGGTCCGCGCCGCGGCGACGCCGTCGGCGATCGGCCGATAGCCAGTGGTCGCGCTCGTCTCGTCGCGGCGGCGCCAGATCTCGTCGATCAGCAGGCGCGCGATCTCCTTTGCGCGCGCCTCGGCCCCCGGCTCGTGGCTGACGGCGATCGACGGACCGGTACAAGGGATGTCCGACCAGGTAAAGCCGACCTGAACGCTGACCACGTTGATGCCCGGCTCCTTCTCGTACGTGTCCGCTCGGGCCAGCAGATCGCGCATGATGCCCGGCGCGGTGGTGCGACCGTGCTCGGCGCCTTCCAGCATGGCCGGCTGTACCAGCAGGCAGCGAGGCTTCTTCTTGCCCGTGAGAACCTCCTGCACCAATGCCGCCGCCTGCACCGCGCGCTCCCGCCCATCGATATGCGGATAGGTGCGGAAGCTCACCAGCGCGGTGGCATTGCGCGCCATCTTCACCGTGGCGTTGGCATGCAGGTCGAGCGTCGCCACCATCGGCACATCGGGCCCGACGATCGAGCGCAACGCCTCGAGCAGCGCGCCCTCGGCATCGTCCTCGGTCTCAGTCACCATCGCACCGTGCAGCGACAGGCAGACGGCGTCGAGCTTGCCGGCGCTCCTCGCTGCGGCAAGAATCTGGTCGCGGATCGTCTCCCAGGTTTCCCTCGTGAGCGTGCCCGACGGTGTGGCGTTCGCCGCCACCGCATACACCGCTTCCCAGCCGTGCTTCTCGGCGGCCTCGATGTAGCCGCCCATCTCGTTGCCCGTGCCCTTGAAGCGGCCGACGATCGCCCCGGTGCCTTCGATCAGGCAGTTGCGGCGATAGTCGTCGAGAGTCGTCGGCAATTTGCTGAAGGTATTGGTCTCGTGCTTGAACTGCGCGATCAGGACACGGTACGCCATTGCGGTTGCTCCACCTTACAGCTTGGCCGTCTTGAGCCACTCGGCCTGGCCGTCCTCGCCCTCCACGCCGGTGGTCTCGAGGAAGCGGCAGACCATCATGTAGTAGCCAATGGTCAGCGTAAGCTCGACCACCGCGCCCGGCGTCAGGAAGGCCTGCACGGCCTTGAGGTTCTTGTCCGACGCCTTGACGTTGCGCACCACGTCGTCGGTAAAGCGCAGCACCGCCTTCTCGTTGGCGGTGAACACGGCCGAATCGATGGTGGCCTCGCGCAGCGCGGCGATCTTGGCGTCATCGACGCCGGCCTCGCGGGCGATGCGCTCGTGCTGGAAGACCTCGTAGGCGGCGCGGCTCAGCCGTCCGACGCGCACGATGGCGAGCTCGCGCAAGCCAGGATCGAGCGCGCAGCGAAAGAGCAGCGCGTTGCCCATGCGCACGAAGCCCTTCAGGCCCGCCTCGGAGTTGGCGAGCATGCGGTAGATGTTGAGATGCGGCTTCAGCTTCTCCAGGAACTCGGCGTGCTTGCCGGCGGCCTGCTCGACGTCGAAATACGGAATGCGCGGCATGGTTTCCCCTCGAAACGGCGGACCCTGAATGACATCCAACCGCGGCGCAACAAGGGGTTCAAGAGGCGCGTCCAGAAGCCGGAATGCCGGCCCCTCGGGCAGGTCGGCGGCTTCGTCGACCGTCAGGCAGGCCGTCCCTGCGCGCCCAAGTCCCAGAACAGCCCGGTCATCAGCCGCAGGCCCTCGCGCACCACCGGCGCCAGATGCTGCGAGCAGGCGGCGTAGGAATGCGGCACCCACACGGTCGGCAGGCCGAGGATGTCGGTGAACACCTCGTTGGGCAGCGAGCCGCCGAGATTGGGCAGGATGTGCGGCTTGGTGCCGGCGGTATCCTCGAGCGAGCGGGCCGCGAACTTGGCCCATGGATTGTCCGGGTCGAGCCGCGTGGCATTCATGATCACCTCGCGCGCCGGCACGACCTCGATATCGCCGAAGCCATGCTTCTCGAGATGACGGCGCAGCGCCGGCACGATGTCGTGCGGATCGGTGCCGACCACGAAGCGCAACTGGCAATAGGCGATCGCCGACGGCGGGATGGCGTTGACCGGCCGGTCGGGGTTGCCTGTCTTGAAGGCGAGGACTTCAAATGAGTTCCAGCCGAACACCCGCTCGATCGGCGTCAGCCCCTTCTCACCCCAGTCCTCATGGATCTTCGGTGCGCCCTCGCCGGCATCGATCGACACGTCGGCGAGCGCGGCCCGCACGGAGTTGGTCAGCGTCTTGGGCCGCCACTCCGGCACTTTGATCTGGCCGCGCGCGCCTGCTCGGCGGCGGCGATCACCGCGCTGCGCGGCGTGTGCGGCGGCATCTTGTCGAAGGTGCCGACGCACTTGTTGCCGAGCGCCAGGCGCAGCTTGTCGATCTCGTCGGTCGTGCGGTTGAGCGTGCCGCTCACCATCAGGAAGACCCGCTCGGCGCCGCGCTTCTGGGCCAGGGCGGCGACCGTGTCAGCCGCGGGCTTGCCCCAGACGACCTCTTCCATCTTGCTGAAGACCACTTGGCCGGCCTGCGTCATGGCGCTCCCTCCGATGGTTCTTTGGTGCTTGGCTTGCTAGCCTAGTCCCCATGAACGCATCCCGAAACGGCGCGATCGCGCGCGCAGAGAAATATTTCGACGAGGGCGGCTTCCTGGAGGATCTCCAGCGCCGGGTCGCCATCCCGACCACCAGCCAGGAGCAGGGTTCGATGCCCGCGCTGCAGGAGTACGTCTCGGGCGAGATGACCGAATCGCTGCAGAAGCTCGGCTACGACTGCACCGTGCTGCCCAATCCGAAGCCGGAGTACGGGCCGTTCCTGATCGCCCGCCGGGTCGAGGACGAAAACAAGCCGACAGTGCTGACCTACGGCCACGGCGACGTGATTCGCGGCCAGGAGGATCAATGGCGGCAGGGCCTGTCGCCGTGGAAGATCGTGGTCGAAGGCGAGAAGATGTACGGCCGCGGCACCGCCGACAATAAGGGCCAGCACACGATCAACATCGCCGCTTTGGCCTGCGTGATCGAAGAGCGCGGCTCGCTGGGCTTCAATTCGACCATCCTGATCGAGACCGGCGAGGAGACCGGCTCGCCGGGGCTGGCCGAGTTCTGCAAGGCCAACAAGGCCGCGCTCAAGGCCGATGCGTTGATCGGCTCGGACGGACCTCGGCTCGATCATCGGCGGCCCTGCATCTTCGGCGGCACGCGCGGCACCATGAACTTCAACCTGAAGCTCAGCTATCGCGAGGGCGGCCATCATTCGGGCAATTGGGGCGGCCTGCTCG
>VBAF01000323.1 GCA_005884705.1 Alphaproteobacteria bacterium | reverse complement strand
GCGCATCGCCATCATGGACCAGGACGGCGCCAACAGCCGCTTCATCACCGACGGCCGCACCATCGCGATCACGCCGCGCTTCTCGCCGACGTTGCAGGAGATCGTCTACATGGCCTACGCGGAGGATCGCAGTCCGCCGCGCGTCTACCTGCAGAGCGTCGACAGCGGCCGCCGCGAGCTTTTGGGCAACTTCCCGGGCATGAGCTTCGCGCCGCGCTTCTCGCCCGACGGCACCAAGGTCGTGATGAGCATCTCGGAGAACGGCCAGAGCGACATCTACGAGATGGACGTGCGTGGCCGCGCTCTGCGCCGGCTCACCAACACGCCGGCCATCGACACCTCGCCCTGCTTCTCCAACGATGGCTCGCAGATCGTCTTCAACTCCGACCGTGGCGGCGCTCAGCAGCTCTATGTCATGAGCGCGGGCGGCGGCGGCGAGCGGCGCATCAGCTTCGGCGAGGGCCGCTATGCCACGCCGGTATGGTCGCCGCGCGGCGACTGGATCGACTTCACCAAGATCACCGGCGGCAGCTTCGGCATCGGCGTCATGCGACCCGACGGCGGCGGCGAGCGCATGCTGGCCTCAGGCTTTTTGGTCGAGGGCCCGACCTGGGCGCCCAACGGCCGCGTGCTGGCCTTCTTCCGCCAGCAACCGAGCTCGGCCGGTCGCGCCGGTTCGGTCACTTTGCACCAAGTTGACATCACCGGACGCTTCGAACGTCAGATACCAACAGCGGGCGACGCGTCGGATCCGGCCTGGTCACCCTTGATTCCGCAGTAGCGAAGGATATGATCTTTCTTGTCGACCCGGGCGCTTCCCAACGCTCGGGTCGATGTTGTCAGGAGGCGATGAAAAATGAAGACTATCAAGGCTTTCGCGGCGATGGCGATGATGCTGGTCATCGCTGCCTGCAGCAGCAGCCAGCAGGAGACTGCCGCCGCGGCATCCACCACCGTCACCCCCGGATCGGTTGCAGATTTCCGTCAGAACGTCGGCGACCGCGTGTTCTTCGACACCGACATGTCGAACATCCGCGAGGACGGCCGTCAGACCCTGACTCGTCAGGCCGAGTGGCTGAAGAAGTACACCAACTATCAGATCACCATCGCCGGACATTGCGACGAGCGCGGCACGCGCGAGTACAACCTGGCGCTCGGCGAGCGCCGCGCCAACGCCGTGCGCCAGTACCTGGTCGCGCAGGGCGTGCCGGCCGATCGGGTCAAGACGATCAGCTACGGCAAGGAGCGCCCCGAAGTCGTGGGTTCCGACGAGGGCGCCTGGGCGCGCAACCGCGTCGGCATCACCGCCCTGCAGTAAGACCTCGCCCGCACGAACGGCAACGCCGGTCCCGAGGACCGGCGTTTTCGTTTGGTGGGCCGCCCGTCCTGCCTGAAAATGGCCTGTTATCGGTGAGACAATGCCCGGCATGAAAAGCTTCTATTCCCGAACGCTGGCGGTCGTGCTGCTCGCGCTGCCGTCGGCCGCCGTCGCCCAGCGCGGCGACACCGTCTACATGGAAGACCGGCTGAACCAGCTGCAGCAGACCATCACCATGCTGACCGGCCAGGTCGAGCAGCTGCAGTACAAGAACCAGCAGCTCCAGCAACAGATGGAGAAGATGCAGGCCGATTACGAGTTCCGCCTCGATCAGGTGGAGAAGGGGCGGGGAGGCGCGCCGCGGCCACCGGGCCCGACCTCGCCCGGCCCGACACCGCCGGCCGGCCATCCGCCCACGACGCCGCCGAACACGGCGTCGGCCGCGCCGCCCCCGGCAGGCGGCGCGCAGGGCGAGCAGCTTTATCACGACGCCTTCAAGCTGCTGCAGGACGGCGACTACGCCGGCGCCGAGCGCTCCTTCAAGAGCTTCGTGCAGCGCAACCCGCAGCATCCGCTGGCCGGCAACGCGCAGTACTGGCTCGGCGAGACCTATTACGCACGGCGCGACTACCAGAACGCCATGATCTCCTTCGCCGAGGGCTACAAGGTCTACAAGGCGAGCCCCAAGGGCCCGGACAATCTGCTGAAGCTCGGCATCACGCTGGCCGTGCTCAACAAGAAGCAAGAAGCCTGCGCGGTGTTCGCGCGCTTCAACCAGGATTATCCGCGCGCCACCGACCTGCAGAAGCGGCGTGTCGACCAGGAGCGCCAGAAGAACGGCTGTGGCTGACGCAGCCCTCTCGGCACCTGCGGTCGCGGCGCCTGAGTTCGCGGCGCTGATGGCGCCCTTCGCGCCGTTCGAGGCGCACCCCGTCCTCGCCGTCGCCGTCTCGGGCGGGCGCGATTCGCTCGCGCTCGCCCTGCTCGCACGGGATTGGGCGACGGCGCGCGACGGTCGCGTCCAAGCCCTGATCGTCGATCACGGCCTGCGCTCCGACTCGGCCATCGAGGCGCGCACGACGCGCGAGCGTCTCGCGGCACTCGGCATCGCGGCCGAGATCCTGCTGTGGCCGGGCGACAAGCCGTCGACCCGCATCCAGCAGGCCGCTCGCCAGGCGCGCTACCGGCTGCTGTTCGAGTCCTGCTGCCAGCGCGGCATCCTCCATCTGATGACGGCGCATCATGCCGACGACCAGTCGGAGACGGTGGCGATGCGCGCGGTGCGGGGCAGCGGGCCGGACGGACTGGCCGGCATGGCGGCGGTGGTCGAGCAGCGCGATCTGCGCCTGTTGCGTCCGCTGCTGGGCGTGCTGCGGCGGCGGCTGACGGCGACGATAGAGGCCCGCGGCATCGCCTGGATCGACGATCCGTCGAACGAGGATCGCCGCTTCGAGCGCGTCCGCATCCGCCAGGACGGCGGAGCCTCGGGGGCGACGCGGGACGACGGCCGCGCCGTGCGGGACCGCACCCTTGCCGAGGCGGCCCTGGGCGCGCTCGAACTGGTCCCGGGTGACGGCGTTGCCCTGGATCACGTTGCCGTGTCGGGCCTGCATGAGGAAATCGCAGAGCGGCTGCTGAGCCGGGTGGTACAGGCCCTGGCCGGCCGGGACTATCCGCCACGCCGCGACCGCCTCCGCCGCGCCGCGGCACGGCTTTCGCAGGGGGCGGAGCGTGGCAAATCGGGAAAAAGCCAGGATTTCACTCTATCCGGCTGCCAGCTGATGCTGCGCCAGGACCCTGGCACACGGCGGCTGCGCTGGATTGTCCGGCGCGAAAATGGCACGAAACACGACAAGGAACCGGGCCAGCCCCTCGTCCCGGCGGCATTTTTCGCTTGCGGTGCATCGGCCGCGCCCCATTTAGATTGAAACCCTTCCAAACGGAAAAAACCTCGTGAACCCGTTCAATCGCAACGCCGCCCTGTGGATTGTCATCGTCTTGCTGCTGGCGCTGCTCTACAGCGTCTTCCAGGGCGGAACGACCCGCACGGCGGGCAACACGATCTCGTATTCGGACTTCGTCCGGGCAGTCGATCAGCGTCAGGTCCAGGACGTCCGGATCTCCGGCAATACCATCACCGGCACCTTCCGCGAGCCGCGCAACGGCGTGCAGAAGTTCGCGACCTACGCGCCGAGCACGCCGCCCGACGAGCAGCTCATGCCGATGCTGATCAAGAACGTCGACCGGGTCGATGCGGGCCCGGCGGAAGAGGGCGTCAATATCGGCTCGATCTTCGTGAGCTGGCTGCCGGTCCTCGTGCTGGTCGGCGTCTACATCTTCTTCCTGCGCCAGATGCAGAGCGGCACCGGCCGCGCCATGGGCTTCGGCAAGTCGCGGGCGCGGCTGCTGACCGAGAAGCACGGGCGCGTCACCTTCGAGGACGTCGCGGGCATCGACGAGGCCAAGGCC
>VBAF01000322.1:4678-4960 GCA_005884705.1 Alphaproteobacteria bacterium | reverse complement strand
TCGTCCGATCTGCCGCCCTTGCCGGCGCGCACCGCCTTGACCGTGTCGGCCGCCCGCTTCAGCGCCTTCTCGTCGAGCGCCGAGGCGTGGCTGAAGCCGGTGACTTCGCCCGAAACCGCACGCAGGCCGAAGCCCTGGGTGGTGTCGTAGGAGGCGCTCTTCAGCTTGCCGTCGTCGAACGCCAGGCTCTCGCTCTGGACGTATTCGAGGAATAGCTCGCCGTCGTCGCAGCCCTTGAGGGCCTCGTCGACCACCTTGCCGGTCTTGCGCAGGTCTAGGGCG
>VBAF01000322.1:0-4533 GCA_005884705.1 Alphaproteobacteria bacterium | reverse complement strand
CGATCGGCAGGTGCAATTTGCCCGATTCGATCGCCGGCCACAGGTCGGCGCGGGCCGCCTTGACGATGGCGCGCACCTCGTCCGGCGAGCGGGTGCGGAAGGTGACGCCGATATAGTCGATGCGTTTGAGCGCATGCAGATCGTAGTTGAACTCGCCCTTCATGCCGCCGAGGCGTCCGACATTGACGATGCGGCCCAGGATCGCGGCCGCCTCCATGTTCTGGTTCATCACCGTCGAGACCTGGTCGACGATCAGGTCGACGCCCTTGCCGCCGGTCGCTTCCTTGACCTTGTCCGGCCACTTCGGATCGGTGGTGTCGAGGGCGAGATCGCAGCCGAACTCCTTCAGCCGGCCGCGGCGGCCCTCGTTGGTCGAGGTGCCCATGACGATCGCCGCCCCGAGATGCTTGGCGATCTGCATGCCGAGCAGCCCGACGCCCGACGAGGCGCCTTGGATCAACACCGACTCAGCCCTCTTGAGGCGTCCGGCGCCGACCAGCGCATTGTGCATGGTCTGGACGGCAACCGGCATGCAGGCGGCCTGCTCGTAGGTCATGTTGTTGGCTGGGATCTTGTGGGCGCGGCCCCAATCGGTGACGGCGTATTCGGCGAAGCCGCCGGCGGCCGAGCTCATGACGCGGTCGCCCGGCTTGAAGTCCTTGACCTCGCTGCCGACCGCCTCGACCTCGCCGGCGCATTCCAGTCCGACGATGGTGCCGGCGCCGCCGACCGTGCCGTGGCGATGGCCCGACGCCACCGCGAGATCGGCGCGGTTGAGCGAGGCCGCCTTCACCTTGATCAGGATCTCGTTGGCCTTGGGCGAGGGCTTGGGCGCATCCTTGTATTGGACACCCTGCTCGGTGACGACGGCGGCTTTCATGGTGGTCTCCCTGGACAGGGAACCACCCATAGCACGGCGGTTTCAGCTCTGGGCGTGACCCTTGATGTATTTCCGCACGATGGTGTCGTCCGGCGGATAGTGGGCCGGCGCCACCGGCGTGATCTGCGCCTGGATGCACTTCCAGGCGCCGTCGCGGCGGACATAGATGTCGGTGTACATGGTCATGCCGACGGTCTCGACGCCGTCCTTCGACCCGACGCGCTTGTTGGTCGAGCGGACCAGTGCGGTGTCGCCGAACACGTCGATCTTCTCGTCGCGGTAGTCGTAATAGGGGATGCGGCCGGCGTCGAAGCCGGTTGCCCAGGCCTCGAGATAGTTGGCGCGGCCTACCCGAGCCCCGGTCGGCGTGATGCAGATGAAGTCCGGGTGCAGGATCGCGTCGTGCGAGCCCACGTCGTTGGTGATGAAGTTGTGGATGAAGCGGGCGTTCAGCGCGCGCAGCTCGTCGGTCATGGCAGGCCTCCGTCGGTCGGATAACCATATAACCGGTTACGACGAAGAGTCTACAGGATTTGGCCGCAGCCCGAGCCAGGGAACCAGCACGGCCGCGACCGCCGTCGTGGCCGCCGACACCACGATGAGGGGCCCGAGCCGGCTGTCGAAGACATGCTCGTAGAGGAACGCGCCGGCATTGATCGAGCAGATGTCGGCCAGGTTGGACACCGACATCAGGCCGGCGAAGGCGAAGCCCTCGGCCCGGCTCGGGCAATGCCGGGCGGCCAGGGTGAGCGAGGCGATGGTGGCGATCATCGATGCGAAGCCGTTGGTGAAGTTGACGAGCGCGGCGCTCAGCTCGTCGGTGAGCAGCAGGAACGAAGCCGCCGACAGCGTCCCCAGCACGATGCTGAGATAGAGCAGCGACCCGGCGCTCATGCGGCGTAGCAGCCAGCGATGGAGCAGGGCGCCGGCGATCCATCCGGCCGCGGCGATCGAGCCCAGTGTGCCGATATAGGCCTGCGAGAAACCGAGCCGGTCGGTCATGTGATAGTAGAGCGGCGTGCCGAAGCCGGGAGCGAAGGCGTAGAGGAACAGGAACGCCGCCACCAGCCAGAGCTGGCGCGACTTCAGGGCCGCGACGATGCCCTGAAGCGTGCTGTGGACCGTTTCGCGGCTCGCTCGGCTGCGGGGCTCCTTGAGCAGCAGCGGCGTGGCCAGGATGACGGCGAGCGGCGCCACCGCCGCGATGCCCGCCGCGGCCTTGAGCGCCGTCGATGCGGAGAGATGCTCGACCAGCTCGCCGCCCACGAACGCGCTCAGCATGATCGCCACGTAGAACCACAGCCACTGCTGGCCGACGAACAGGCTGCTGCGCTCGAAGGTCCGGCCGTTCTCGGCCAGCAGCGCGCCGCACAGCGTGCTCGCGGTCGCCATGGCGTAGGAGGTGAGCAGCAGGAACAGCGCGAACTCGGAGGGATGGTTCAGGAGCGCGATGCCGGCGTAGGCGACGGACGCGCAGGCGCTCGCCAGGATCAAGTAGCTGGTGCGGCGGTAGCCGAACAGCGGCACGAAGTCCGAGACCAGCCCGAAGACGGGCTTGATCACCCAGGGGAAGTTCAGCACGCCGAAATAGGCGGTGACCTGCAGCGGAGTCCAGCCGTCGGCCTTCAGGTAGCTGGTCAGCGGCTGGAGGATGATGCCGACCCGCGCCTGGCCGATGCCTTCGACGGCAAAGACGATGGCGAAGAACAGCATCAAGCGGCGGACGGCGCGGCGATTCTCCTGGTCCGTGTCGGCGACGGCCATCACATGATCTTGCTCGTGCGCCCCTGCCAGTAGCGGTCGCGCAGCAGGCGCTTGTACAGCTTGCCGGTCGGATGACGCGGCAGCTCGGCCTCGAAGTCGATGGTGCGCGGACACTTCAAGGTCGAGAGGTTCTGGCGGCAATAGGCCAGCAGCTCCTCGGCGAGCTGGGGGCCGGCATCGGACATGTCGCGCGGCTGGACGACCGCCTTCACCTCCTCGCCGAACTCCTCGTTGGGCACGCCGAACACCGCGCAGTCCATCACCTTGGGATGGTTGATCAGGAGGTTCTCGGCTTCCTGCGGGTAGATGTTCACGCCGCCCGAGATGATCATGAAGGCCTTGCGGTCGGTCAGGTGCAGGAAGCCGTCCGGATCGACGTAGCCCACGTCGCCGAGCGTCGTCCAACCCTGGGCGTTGCGCGATTCGGCGGTCTTCCTGGGGTCGTTGTGGTACTCGAACGCGCGGCCGCCGGCGAAATAGACCGTGCCCGGCTCGCCGGGCGGCAGCTCGTCGCCGGCATCGTCGCAGATGCGCAGTTGACCGACCACCGCGCGCCCGACCGTGCCCTTGTGCGCCAGCCATTCCGTCGCGTTGCACATGGTGAGGCCGTTGCCTTCGGTGCCGCCGTAATACTCCCAGATGATCGGCCCCCACCAGTCGATCATCTTCTCCTTGACCGGGATCGGGCAGGGCGCGGCGGCGTGGATCGCGCAGCGCAGCGAGGACACGTCGTATCTCAGGCGCACCTCGTCGGGCAGCTTGAGGAAGCGCACGAACATGGTGGGCACGAGCTGCGTGTGGCTGATCCGGTGCTCGGGCACCAGCCGCAGGAATTCCTCGGTGTCGAAGGCCTCCATGATCACCGAGGTGCCGCCGAGCTTCATCACCGTCATGTTGAAGCGCAGCGGCGCCGCATGATAGAGCGGCGCCGGCGAGAGATAGATCGTGCGCTCGTCCATGCCGTAGAGCTTGCGGGTGATCTGCAGCAGCGGGTTGTCGGCATCGATCGGCTGCGGCTCGACTACCGGCAGCACGCCCTTGGGCCGCCCGGTGGTGCCCGACGAATAGAGCATGTCGTGGCCTGCAGTCTCGTCGGCGATCGGCGTCGCCGGCTGCGCGGCGACGGCTTCCTCCCACGATCGATAACCGGGGATCGTGCCGCCGATCATGAAGCGATGGGCGACGTCAGGGATCAACGGCGCGAGCTCGGCCGCTTTTTCGGCCAGGTAGGTCGAGGTGACGAACAGCCTGGCGCCGCAATCCTTGACGATGTACTCGACCTCGGGCGCGGTCAGCCGCGAGCTGATCGCGGTGTAGATCAGCCCGGCGCGCTGGGCGCCCCAGCAGATCTCGAAGAAGCGCGGATTGTTTTCGAGGAAGAGCGCGACGTGGTCGCGCGTGCGCGATGCGGTTGGATTGGTCGTCGAGCTGGCGGTAGCTGACCGTCTCGCCGGTTGCGGCCATGACGTAGGCGGGCTTGTCGGGATGCTTGCGGGCATGGATGGAGGGATGCATGTCGCCGGCATTTGAGCCGGGCGCCCGCGGCCCGGCAAGCGGGCGGGCATCAGCGGCGTTGACCGCGTTCCGGTCCTCGGCTTTATTCGCGGCGCACCCAAGCTGTGCCCCCGTGGCGGAATTGGTAGACGCGCCTGACTCAAAATCAGGTTTCCTCACGGAAGTGTTGGTTCGAGTCCGACCGGGGGCACCATCGCCTGAAATGTAAGCGGGTCAGCGTTTTATCGCGGTCGCTGTATGTTCTTTTTAGAACCATTCTCGACTAACGTTTTAGCCGGTTTCGACTAACGTTTCGTTCGCTCTTCGTTGCCGCTTGTGGAGCGATCGAAGAGCTTCTGCACGGTCCCTTTCTCGTGCGCCAGCCGTCGCTCGAG
>VBAF01000321.1 GCA_005884705.1 Alphaproteobacteria bacterium | reverse complement strand
ATGTAGGTCGGGCTGCCGAAGATGATGGCGTCGGCCGCATCGAGTTCCGGCTCGTGCGCCTCGGCCTCGCCGACCTGGATAAGCCTCACCTTGGCCCCGGAAACGGCCTGTACGCCTTCGGCGACCGCCTCCGCGACGGCCCGGGTGTGGCCGTAGCCCGAATGATAGACGACAGCGATATTTGTCATAATTAGTCTCCAATCCTGAGTAGATTACTCAAAGTGACTGGAAACATTTGGGAGGCGCGCTATATATCTACCAGTAGGTACCAAATCGTAACTGTCGAGATTTTTTCCCCATGACCCAAATCACCCCGAGCGCGGCCCCGGCCCATGAAGGCGGCGCCGCCTGCCCCATGGACTACATCCTGCGCATGTTGATGGGCCCGTGGACCACCTACATCGTCTACAACCTGCGGACCTACGGGCCGCAGCGCTTCGGCGAGCTCAAGCGCCGGGTCGCCGGCATCTCGGCCAAGATGCTGACCGAGCGGCTGCGCACGCTCGAAGGCGCCGGCCTGATCAAGCGCGACTACGAGGCGACCATCCCACCCAAAGTCACCTATTCCCTGACTCCGCGCGGGCACGAGCTCGACGAGGTGCTGGAGAAATTGGCCGAGGTCGCGATCCGCTGGCAGTCCGAGGACCGCGCCAACAAGGGCGCCGAGCTCAAGGCTGCCTGACAATCAGCGCGGCACGTTGAAGTGGCCCTTCACGAAGGTGAGGTCGATGAAGGTCTTCGGGTCGGCGTCGCGCCCAACCTGGCCCTGCGCCTGCCAGAGCTGGACCTGCTTGTAGATGTCGCCGACATCGAGCCGGCCCTGCGGATCGACATAGGGCAGGCCTGACGCGACCAACTGCGGCGACTGCTTCACGGCCGGCGCCAGGATGGCGAGCAGCTCGTCGTAGCCCGGCCCCGGCACCAGTTTGCCGTTCTCGCGCTTGCCGAACGCCTCGTCGTAGGCAGCCGCCCCACGCCGGTAGCCGGCGATGAACTTCTCCACCACCGGCCGCCGCTCGGCGATCGTCTTGGGCGAAGTGAACACCCCGCCGAGCTGCCACGGCGCTTCGTCGCCCACCCAGGCGACGAGGTGCCCGCCGCCGTCCGCCTCGACCTGTCGCCACGTCGTCACCGGAAAGATCGCGCCGTCGACCGTGCCGCCCTTGAAGGCCGCCGCCATGTTGGGCAGCGAGTTCAAGGGCACCATGGTGATGGTCCTGGTGTCGACGCCGTGCTTGCGCGCGACCACCTCGATCGAATAGTGCATCGAGGAGCCTGCGGTGGTCATGGCGATGCGCTTG
Source organism: Alphaproteobacteria bacterium (assembly GCA_005884705.1). Taxonomy (GTDB): domain Bacteria; phylum Pseudomonadota; class Alphaproteobacteria; order Reyranellales; family Reyranellaceae; genus Reyranella. The sequence continues at coordinate 8,221 of VBAF01000321.1, read as the reverse complement.
CCGGCGAGATCCTTGATCGTGCGGACACCCGCATCCCATGCCGCGTTGGTCACGGCGATAGCGACCAGCGGGTAGCCCGGTTTCTCGGCGCTTTGCGCGGCGATCACCTTCAGGCCGCCCTTGGCCGCGAGATTGTAGAAGCCCGCGGTGAAGGCGGTCATGCCGAAGTCGGCGTCACCCGACACGACGGCGAGCGGCGGCTGCGACGCGGCGGTGAAGTCCTTGATCGCGAGATCGAGGCCCGCCTCCCTGAACCAGCCCTTCTCGAGCGCGATGAACACCGGGCCCGACGAGCTGAGCCGCAGCAACGCGATCGACGCCTTGGCGAGATCCTGGGCCTGCGCCGTGCGCACGACCGGTGCCGTCGCGAGGCCGGCCAGCGCCGCCCGACGGGTCAAAGCTTTACCGAACACCCACGCCTCCCTTTTCAGGCGCGGGAGTCTACTGTCATCGCGAGGCGAAGCCGAGGGATCTTTCCTGCGTCATTTCGTAAGCGTCGCTCGAGATCGGATCGAGCACCTTCACGTCGGATTCCATCACGGCCTTGAGCACGGTCTCGGCCGAGGCCAGCGGCGTCGCGAACAGGGCGGACAGCGCGACGCCGGCAAGAAGAAGACGCATCGGGATCATTTCTAGAGCTTGTAGACGCGGGACGCTGTGCCACTGAACAAAGCCGTCTTCTCGCCGGCCGAGGCCTTGGCGGCGAGCCGCTTGAAGGCGTTCCACAGCACGCCGTAGCCGCTGGTGATCTTGTCGACCGGGAAGTTGCTCTCGAACATGCAGCGATCGACGCCGAACAGCTCTATGCAAGTCTCGACCCAAGGCCGGAAGGCGTCGGCCAATTCCTGCGAGCCGGGCGGCTTGGGCCGCTGGTAGAAGTCGAACCAACCCATCGCCATGCCGAGGCCGCCGACCTTGACCGTGATGTTCTGGCGCTTGGCGAGTTCGGCCATCGACTTCTTCCAGGTCGCGCGCGCCTCGTCATGGCGGCTGGCATAGCCGGCATAACCCAGCGCACCGCCGACGTGATCGAGGATGATCGAGGCGCTCGGGAAGGCGTCGGCCAACTCGGCGATCTCGCCGAGCTGCGGATGGTAGAGCCAGGCGTCGAAGGTGAGGTCGCGCTTGGCGAGCTCCTTGAAACCCTCGCGGAAGGTCTTGTCGCGCGTCAGCTCGGGTGTCGGATCGGTGCGCGAGTTGCGGATGCCCGGATCGGCGTCCCAGCCGGTCTGGTGGCGGACGCCCTTGAAGCGGCCGTTGCCGGCGGCGATCTGGGCGTCGAACACCGCGCCCGCCTTGGCGCCGAGGCGCAGATCGACATGGCTGACGATGCCCTGGCAGGCGCGCAGGTTGCCGTAGAGGCCCGACGCGCTCATCGCCGCCACGCCGTTGGCGAACTCGGTCTCGCCGATGCAGCGCAGCTCGGCCGGGCCTTCCTTGCGGTACATCGAATGGCAGTCAACGAAGACGGTGGCGACGATGTTGTGGCCGGTCCGGGTGTCGGCCAGCAGGTCGTGGAACATGTAGTCGTTGCCGGCGCGCTGCCAGAGATGATGGTGCGGGTCGACGATCGGCAGATCGGGCTCGAGCGCCGGCTCGCTCACCTTGGCGACCCAGGCCGGATCGGGCGCAATGACGTTTCCGAGGTTCGGCGCTTGCTTGGCCATGGTTTCCTCCTTCGATCGTTTATAGAACCGGCTGTTCTCCGATCATGGAGACATGCGCGTGGATCACTTTCCAGCCGACGTCGGGAAACCGGATCCAGGTCTGCGTCTGCCGGCCGGTCATCTCGCGGCCGCGCACCTTGTAGACCAGCGAGACGGTGGCGATGTCACGTCCCAGGGTGACGATGTCGAGCCGCAGCCGCTTCTCCTTGGTGCCCGGCCCGGGCGGGCGGACGACACGAAAGGCGTGGATGCGGTCGAAACCGTAGCCATGCTCGGCGTTGGCGAGGCGGATGGTGTGCGGGCTGTTCCAGAAGGTGGCGTCGAGCGCCTCGACGTTCTTGTCGATCAGTGCCTGCTCGTAGCGCTCGAACATCGCCGACACCTCGGCGACGACTTCGGGAATGTTCGGTGTCAGATCCGTCACGCCGCCGCCTCGAAGGCACGCGCCATCGCCACCAGGCTGGCGTCGCTGCCGCGCGCGCCGACGATGGACAAGCCGACCGGCAGGCCGTCAACCGTCGCGCCGGGAATGTTGACCTGCGGATGCCCGGCCAGTCCGCCTTGCGCGCAGAGGCAGGTGATGCGGTCGCGCAGCGGATCGAGCACCGACAGCGGCTGGCCGACCGGCGGCGCCGGAAACGGCGTGGTCGGCAGGCAGAGAATGGTGCCTTCCGGCAGCAGATGGGCCATGCGGCCGCGCGCCTCCTGGCGCATCAGGCTCGCCCAGACGCGGTCGGCTTCGGGGATCATCGAGCCCATGACCAGCTGACGCGCGACCGAGAAGGCAAAGCGCGGATTGCGCGCATCGAGCCACGGCTTGAAGGTGTTCCAGGCCTCGACCGGCTGCAGACTGCGCTGGGCGCGCCCATGATGTCCTCGCGACAATGGCCGATCACGGCGGCGAGCCGCGTCGCCATCGGATGCAGCGCCTGGGCGACAGCGGGATCGGCGAAGCCGAAGGCATCGACCGCGATCACCAGGCTGGTCGGCAGGGCGTGGGGAATCTCCTCGCCCAGCATGACGGCCGAGACCTTGGCAAAGGTCTCCGCATCGCGAGCGAACCAGCCGGTCGTGTCGGAGGTCGGCGCCTGGGGCAGCATGCCGGTGGTGTCGATCCGGCCGTGCGTCGGCCGGATGCCGTAGAGGCCGCAGAAGCTCGCCGGCACCCGCACCGAGCCGCCGGTGTCGGTACCGAGCGCGGTGTCGCAAAGTCCCGCCGCCACGGCCGCCGCAGAGCCTGACGACGAGCCGCCCGGCACGCGGCCCGGCGCACGCGCGTTGCGGGGCGTGCCGTCGAAGGCGTTCTCGCCCAGGATGCCGAGCGAGACTTCGTCGGTGATGGTCTTGCCGATCAAGGTGGCGCCGGCATCGAGCAGCGTCTGCACCGCCCACGAATGCCGGGTCGGGATCGGCCGGCCGGTCGGCCAATCGTGATTGCCGCCGCCGGTCGGCACGCCGGCCACGTCGAACAGATCCTTGGCGGCAAAGCTCAGGCCCGACAGGGGGCCACCGGCGCAGCCCTCGATCCGCACTCGCGGCCCCGGCACGAAGGCACCGATATCGTCGTTCTCGATCATGGCTGGGAGCGCGCCACTCCGGTGGCGCTCATGGGACGTTGAACCGACGACGACTGCGGCACTGGAATGCCGCACACCCTGCGAAGATCCATTATTCCGCCGGTGCTGCGCTGGGTTTGTCGCGCTTGCCGCCAAAGATGCGCATCTCGCCGAATTTCACGCCGAGCAGCCGGTCGAACCAGATGTAGACGACCGGCGTGATGAACAGCGTGAGCAGCTGCGACACCATCAGGCCGCCGACCACGGTGACGCCGAGCGGCTGGCGCAGCTCGGCGCCCGCGCCGGCGCCGATCGCGATCGGCAAGGAACCCAGCAGCGCGCAGGTCGTGGTCATCATGATCGGCCGGAAACGCAACAGCGCGGCCTCGATGATCGCCTCCTGGGCGGAAGCGCCCTGGTTGCGCCGTTCGACCGCGAAGTCGACCATCATGATGGCATTCTTCTTCACGATGCCGATCAGCATGACGATGCCGATCATGGCGATCACGCTGAGATCCATACCGAACAGCATCAGGATCAACAGGGCACCGATGCCGGCCGACGGCAGGCCCGACAGGATGGTCAGCGGATGGATGAAGTTCTCGTAGAGGATGCCGAGGATGATGTAGATCACCAGCACCGCCGCGAACAGCAGCAGGCCCTGGTTGGCGACCGCCTGCTGGAAGACCTGGGCGCTGCCCTCGAAACTGGTGGCGATCTGCGTCGGCAGCCCGACCTCGCCCGCCACCTCCTGGATCGACTTCACCGCCTCGCCGAGCGCGATGCCGGGAGCGAGGTTGAACGAGATCATGACCGACGGCAGCTGGGCGATGTGGTTGACGGTGAGCGAGGTCGGCTTGTCGGCCATCTTGGCCACCGTGTCGAGCGGCACCAGCGCGCCGGCCGGCGTGCGGATCATGATCTTGCGCAGCACCTCGCCGGTGTCGGCGTAGTTCGGAGCAGCCTCGAGGATCACCTGGTAGGTGTCGTCGGTCGCATAGATGGTCGAGACCTGGCGCGTGCCGAACGCCGAGTAGAGCAGCAGCCGGATCTGGTCGACCGAGAGGCCGAGCCGCGAGGCAACGTCGCGGTCGATCTCGATCGAGGTCTGGCGTGCGCGGATCTGCAGGTCGGAGTTCACGTCGAGGATGTTGCCAACGCGCTTCATGCGCTCTTCCATCAGCGGCGCGAAGACGCGCAGCGCCGCAAGATCGCTCGAGCGCATGCCGAACTGGTATTGCGCGCGCGACTGCGTGGTCGAGATGTTGATCGACTGGATCGCCTGGAAAAAGATGTTGATGCCCGGCACGGCGCCGGTCGAGCGCCGGAGTCTCGTGATGACCTGCTGCGCGCTGTCCTTGCGCTCGCTCTTGGGTCGGAGCGTGATGAAGATGCGACCGGAGTTGACCGTATTGGCCGCGTTGCCGCCACCCACCGTCGACATGACCGTCTCGACGTCGGGGTCACGCTTGATGATCTCGGCCAGCACCGACTGGCGGGCGACCATGGCGTCGAACGAGGCGTCGTCGGGGCCGACCGTCGAGGCGACCAGCTGGCCGATATCCTCCGAGGGGAAGAACCCCTTGGGAATGCTCTGGAACATGATCGCGGTGATGACGAAGGTGCTCAGCGTCACGGCGAGCACGATCCGCGGCATCGTCACCGTCTTGCGCAGGGCGCGCGCGTAGCCCGCGGACACCTTGTTGAAGCTCCATTCGAAGGAGCGCAGCAGGAAGTTGTGCCTCTCGTGATGATCGATCGGCTTGAGGAGTCGCGAGCACAGCATCGGCGTCAGCGTCAGCGACACCAAGCCCGAGATCAGGATGGCCATCGAGATGACCAGGCCGAACTCGTTGAACATGCGGCCGACCACGCCGCCCATGAACAGGACCGGGATGAACACCGCGACCAGCGACAAGGTCATCGAGACGATGGTGAAGCCGACTTCCTTGGAGCCCTTGAAGGCGGCGTCCATCGGCTTCTCGCCCGCCTCGATGTGGCGGACGATGTTCTCGAGCATGACGATCGCGTCGTCGACCACGAAGCCCACGGCGAGCGTCAGCGCGAGCAGCGATATATTGTCGATCGAATGGCCGCAGACATACATGCCGGCGAAGGTGCCGATCACCGAGATCGGCAGCGCGATGGCCGGGATCAGCGTGGCGCGGAACGACACCCCGGCGAGGCAGAGGGTGAACTCGACGTCCTCGATGGCGTCGCGGATCGACACCGAGCGGTCTGCCAGCACCGCGATGTTGACGCCGCTCGGCAGCTCGGCCTGGATCGCCGGCAGCATGGCCTTGACCCGATCGACCACCTCGACGGTGTTGGCGTCGGGCTGGCGGTAGAGCGCCAGCAGGATCGCGCGGGTGCCGTTCAGCCAGCTCGCGACCTTGTCGTTCTCGACGCTGTCGATGGCCTTGGCGATGTCGGAGATGCGGACCGGCGCGCCGTTCTGGAACGCCACGATCACCGGCATGTAGTCGGCCGCCTTGTTGATCGGCCCGGTGGCATCGAGGATCGCGCTCTGGCGTTGGTCGGCGATCGCGCCGAGCGGCTTGGTCGAGTTGGCGGCAACGATGGCGTTCTGCAGCTCGTTCAGGGTGAGGCCGCGGACAGCGAGCTGGTCAAGGTCGGCGCGCACCCGCACGGCGTACTTCTGGGTGCCGAAGATCAGCACCTGGGCCATGCCGGGCAGCGTCGAGATGCGCGGCAGGATGGCGCGGTTGGCGAAGGCGTCGATGTCGCTCAGCCGCACCTGCGAGGAGCTGAGCGACAGGAACATGATGGCGTAGTCCGCCGGGTTGACCTTGCGGAAGCTGGGCGGCGTCGGCAGCTCGGGCGGCAGGCGGCGCAGCGACGAGGAGATCGCCGACTGCACGTCGAGCGCCGCGCCGTCGATGTTCCGGTTGAGGTCGAACTGCAGCACGATCGAGGTATTGCCGAGCGACGAGGTCGAGGTCATCGCCGTGACGCCGGCGATGGTCGAGAACTGCCGCTCGAGGATCGAGGCGACCGAGGCCGCCATCGTCTCGGGGCTGGCGCCGGGAAGCTGGGCGGTGACCTGGATGGTCGGGAAGTCGACGCGCGGGATCGCCGAGACCGGCAGCTGCTTGTAGCCGAAGATGCCGGCGATGATGAACGACGCCATCACCAGGATGGTCATCACCGGCCGGCGGATGCAGATCGCGGACATGGATTTCCCCTAGCCGCGCGGCTGCGGGGGCTTGGGCGCCTCGTTCTGTGCGGGCTTCGGCGCCACCGCCGCCCCGTTGACGAGGCGCAGATGGCCGTCGACCACGACCTGCTCGCCGGGCTTGAGGCCGCCGCTCACCACCGTCTCGCCGCCCTGGGTGCGGGCGACGTTGATCTGGCGAAGTTCGGCGATGTTGCCGTCCTTGACGACGAACACGTACGGGCCCTGCGGACCGAGCTGGACGGCCGGCGACGGCACCGACAGCGCGTTGGCCTCGACGCCGAACACGATCTCGGCCTTGATGAACTGGCCCGGCCACAGCCCCTCGCTGGCATTGTCGATGCGCGCCTTGCCGGTCACCGTGCCGGTCATCGGATCGACCGTATTCTCGAGGAACGCCACCACGCCGGACTGCTTGTGCGTCTCGTCGATCACCGCGTTCACCCTGACGTCGGCCTTGGCCATGGCGGCGCGCAGGTTGGTCAGGAAGACCTGCGGGATGGCGAAGCTCACGAAGATCGGATCGACCTGGTTGAGGGTGGCGAGCACCGCGGTCGCGGTGTTGTCGGCGACGCGCACGGTGGTCCCGGCCTTGTTGGGGATCGAGCCGATGCGGCCCGACACGGGCGCCCTGATCTCGGTGTAGCTGATCTGCGTCAGGATGTTCTGACGCATCGCCTCATCGGATTCGAGCTGCGCCTCCAGCGCCCGCTGGGTGGTGACGTTGGTATCGCGCGTCACCACCGTGCCGGCGCCCTTGGTCAGAAGATCGTCGGCGCGCGTCGAATCGCGCTTGGCCTGGTCGACCTGCGCCTTGTCCTTGCGGATCTGCGCCTCGATCTGGGCGAGCTGCGCCTTGAGCGTGCGGGCGTCGAGCTCAAACAGCAGGTCGCCCTCCTTGACCAGCGCGCCCTCCTGGACGTGGACCTTCATGAGCTGGCTGTCGATGCGCGAGCGCAATTGGACGGAGGCGATCGCCTGCACCGTGCCGACCGCCTCGACGATGATCGGCATCGCCTTCGGCGCGACAATGCTGGTCACCACCGGGATCGGCCCGCCCGGATTGGCCCGCCCGCGGCGGCCTTGCGGCTGCGCCGACGCGGCCGGGCTCGGCCCCTTCTCGGCCGCGCTCGCCGACGCGCCGAGACCAAGCTTCTCCGCCACCTCGGCTCGATATTGCCAGACGGCCCCGCACACCACCGCAGCCACGACAGCCAGGACTGCCCACCGGACCAAGCGCATCTAGAACTCCCGAAGCCCCAAACCCCTGGGCGGAATTATAGACGGCCCCGCCCTGCCCGCACAGTAACAACCCGCTGTACCTGCCGAATTATCATGCAAAAAACCCGCCACAAGAGGGCGGGTTTTCGGCGAAATCTCGGGAAAGTCGTCCGGTCAGCGGCTGTAGTACTCGACGACCAGCGACGGCTCCATCTGAACCGGGTAGGGCACGTCAGCGAGCTTGGGCCCGCGGACGAACGTGCCCTTCATCTCCTTGTGGTCGGCGGTCACGTATTCCGGCACGTCGCGCTCGGCCGACTGGGTCGATTCGATCACCCGGGCCATCTCCTTGGCCTTGGCCGTGAGCTCGATCACGTCGTTGTCGCGCACCAGGTACGAGGCGATGTTGACCCGCCGGCCATTGACCTTGACGTGGCCGTGGCTGACCAACTGGCGGCTGGCGAACGGGGTGATGGCGAATTTCATGCGGTAGATGACCGCGTCGAGCCGGCGCTCCAGCAGCTCGACCAGGTTCTCGCCGGTGTCGCCGCGGCGGCGCACCGCCTCAAGGTAGTATTTGC
>VBAF01000320.1 GCA_005884705.1 Alphaproteobacteria bacterium | reverse complement strand
GCGCAGCCGCTCCGGCGGCAGGCCGGGCGCGTCGGGACTGCCTTCGTGGAAGAACTTCAGGGTTTCGCCGAAGTCGGCGCGCGCCGCGGCCAGCGTCTCGGCGAGGAAGCCGAAGCCCGCCACCTTGGTGCCGCCGGCCTCGGCCAGCAGTCGCTCGACCTCGGCCGCCTTGAGATTGCGGGCGATGCCCAAGCGCGCGCTGTCGACGAAGCCCGCCTCCTCGCGCAGCAGCGCGTCGAGCACGCTCGCGTTGGGCCGCCCAAGCGCGCGCAGCTCGGCCAGCCGGCGCGGCGTGCGGCGATTGCGCGGCGGGCCGAACGGATCGATGACGGTGGCACCGGCGATGGTGCGGGTCGCCGACGGATCGCGCAGGATCACGCGGTCGCCGGCCAGCACGCCGATCTTCTCGTCGAGCACGAGCTGCGCCAGCCCGCTCGCGCCGGGCCGCAGCTGGTCGTCGGCGAGCAGGGCGACCCGCCCCATGACGTGCGCCGAGCCGAGATGGACGTGCGCCGGACTCCAGTGCTTGAGCGGCTGCGGTTCGGAAGCGAGCAGCTTGAGCTCGACATCGAGCCGGTCGGTCGGTGCGTGCAGCGCCGGGCTCACCACCCAGTCCCCGCGCTTCACCGCTTCCCTGGAGAGCCTGGCGCCGCTCAGGTTCAGCGCGCAGCGCTCGCCGGCATGGCCGACCTCAGCGGCGCGGTTCTGGGCGTGCAGCGAGCGCACGCGTGCTTCCAGGCCGGACGGCGTCAGCAGCAGGTGATCGCCGACCCGGATTTCGCCCGCATGCACCGTGCCGGTCACCACCACGCCGGCGCCCGACAGCAGGAAGCAGCGGTCGACCGCCAGCCGGGTATGGCCGGTCGTGCCCTTGCCGCTCTCGCCCAGCGCCAGCAGCTTGGCCTTGAGCTCGTCGACGCCCTGGCCGGTGAGGGCCGAGACCGGCACGATCTCCGCGCCGCTCAGCGAGGTGGCCGACAGCAGCGTCTCGACCTCGGCCATGCGCTCGAGCAGCTCGTCGTCATTGACCAGATCCGACTTGGTAAGCGCTACGATGCCACGATCGAGGCCGAGCAGGTCCATGATCTGCAGATGCTCGACGGTCTGCGGCTTGATGCCTTCGGCCGCCGACACGACCAGCAGCGCGGCGTCGATGCCGGTCGCGCCGGCCAGCATGTTGTGGACGAAGCGCTCGTGTCCCGGCACGTCGACGAAGCCGAGCTGTCGGCCATCGCCGAGATCGCTGTACGCGTAGCCGAGATCGATGGTGATGCCGCGCGCCTTCTCCTCCTTGAGGCGGTCGGCATCGACGCCGGTCAGCGCCTTCACCAGCGCCGTCTTGCCGTGGTCGATATGGCCCGCGGTGCCGACGATCATGGCGCGAGCTTCGGCAGCTGCGCGGCGAACGCCGCCTCGTTGTCGAGCGTGCGCAGGTCGAACAGCAAGGTCTCGTCCTGGATGCGGCCGATCACCGGGATCGGCAGGCGGCGGAAGGCATCGGCCAGCCGGTCGAGGCTCTTGCCCTTCACAGACAGCGCGAAGGACGGCAGCAGGTCGACCGGCAGCGCGCCCGAGCCGATCTGGCCGCGCACCGGTTTGATGCCGGCCTGCCAGCCCTTGCCCAGCGCCAGGGCGAAAGCTGGCAACAACCGCTCGGCCTGGCCATGAATCTCGGTCGCAGGCCGGGCGAGTGCGCGGAGGGTCGGCAGGCGCTTCACCAGCGTCTCGGGATCGGCATAAAGGCGCAGCGTCGCCTCGAGCGCGGCCAGCCGCACCTTGTCGAGCCGCAGCGCGCGCTTCATCGGGTTCTTCGCGATGCGCTCGATAAAGGTCCTGCGACCGACCAGCAGGCCGGCCTGCGGGCCGCCGAGCAGCTTGTCGCCCGAGAAGGTGACGACATCGATGCCGGCCGCGACCGCCTCGCGCGCGGTCGGCTCGTGCGGCAGGCCCCAGGTCTCGAGATCGACCAGGGTGCCGCTGCCGAGATCCTCGATCACCGGCAGGCCCTTCTCGCGGGCGAGCGGCACCAGCTCGGCGGCGGTGACCGACCTGGTGAAGCCCTGCACCGCGTAGTTCGAGGGATGGACTTTCATGATCGCCGCGGTGTCCGGGCCGATCGCCGTCGCGTAGTCCTTGAGATGCGTGCGGTTGGTCGTGCCGACCTCGACCAGGCGGCAGCCCGCGCGCGCCATGATGTCGGGGATACGGAAGGCGCCGCCAATCTCGATCAACTCGCCGCGCGAGACGATGACCTCGCGGCCGGCGGCGAGCGCGCTCAGCGCCAGCAGCACGGCGCCGGCATTGTTGTTCACCGCGGTCGCCGCCTCCGCGCCGGTCAGCCGGCACAGCCAAGGCGCGATGTGATCGTCGCGCTCGCCGCGTGCGCCGCCCTCCAGGTCGTATTCCAGCGTCGCGGGCGAGCGCATGGCGGTGACGGCCGCCTCGATCGCCTCTTCCGCCAGCAGCGCGCGGCCGAGATTGGTGTGCAGGACGGTGCCGGTGAGATTGAAGACCCGGCGCAGCGAGGAGGTCGAAAGCCCGGCCAGCCGCGCCTCGCACCAGCGCGCACAGGCGATCGGATCGGCGACCTCGGGAACGCCCCGTCGGGCTTCGCTCCAGGCGCGCAGCGCCTCGACGACCAGCGGCCGCCCGACGCGCGCGATCAGCGGCGCCAGCGCCGGCCAGTTGGCCATGCGGTCGATCGATGGTGGGCGGGAGAGTGGAGCGCTTTCAGCGCGGTCGGCACGCGACACGGTTCTTGTCCTTGGGCGGTTGGCGCCGGATCCCCCCGACCCGGCGCCGCCCAGAATGGCTCAGACTGTCCGTTCTTTCAAACGGACACCGATCCCTTCAACGCCCCTACGCTAACGCTTACAGGCCCACCCCAGGCATGGCGACGGCGGTTCCGATCCGCACCAACACCAGGATGGCCGAGCACGACAGGCCAATCATCGCGGCCATGCGCACGTTCTTCATGTTCCCACCTTCCGCCTTCCGTCCGACCCCCCGGCCGGCACCCACGGATGAGCTTATAGGCGCATTAGTCATGTCAGTCGCGACATGATCTTGTATCAATTGTATGTCGGCGCGGCGGGGAGGAGTCGGCTATTTCGCCTTTAAATCCCATGCCTTAGCGAGATCGTCCGCCACCGACCTGGCCATCAGGCGGTAGCCCTTGCTCTCGCCTTGTGGGTCGCGGATGAAATGAATGTCGTCGGCATAGACCGTCTCGGAGACATCCTTCAGCAGATCGCCGAGATCGAACATCTGCAGGCCGTGCTCGCGCAGGGTGAGCATGCCCTCGACGATGCGGCGATAGAGCACCGGGTCGGTCATGTTGGCGCCGGCCGCCCGCTTCTCCTCCTCGGTGAGCGGCTTGCCCCAGCTCGGCACCGGCTGGATGAAGTAGGCGGTCTTGACGTTGTTGTCCTTCGCCACCGCCTCGATCGCGCGGGTGTATTTCTGGTAGAGCGCGAGCTGGGTCTGGAACACCTTCTCGCCATTGCCTTTGACGTCGGCCGGCAGCGCGAAAATGCTGGTGAGCGTCGTCTTCTTGTTCTTGTCGGCCTTGAAGACGTCCTTGCCCTTGGCCGCCGCCTCGATGCCGCGCACGATCATGTAGGCGGCATGGCTGTGGCCGAGCACCGGCATCTGCGCCAGCGTGCCCGCAACCCGACCCATTACCCAGCCGATCGCCGCATCGCCGAAATTCTCGTCGGCCACGAAGGGGTTCACGTCGGCGAAGTTGCTGAGCGGCCGCTCCAGCCGCTCCTCGGTGTAGGAGCGGAACATGTAGTGCTCGTTGTAGCCGTCGAGCGTGATCACCGCGTCGACCGAGCTCGCATACATCGAGAACAGGATGAAGGATTGCGGCTCCTTCCACGCCCCGTCGCCGCCGTTCAGCACCAGCCACGGCTTGCCGTTGGGACTGACCGAGCCGCCGACCACCAGCACCGTGTAGACGTCGTCGCGCTTCAGCGTCGGGTAGTCGGTGTTGAGCAGGCCGACATTGTTGACGTTGGGCAGGCCGCACGGCGGGTTGCCGTGATGGACGAAGGCCAGATAGGGATGCGGGTAGAGCGTGTCGACGTAGCGGCAGGTCGTGCCCTTGGTGAGGTCGCGCACGTAGGTGTTCTGGGTGCGCGCGAACAGCTCATCGGCCGACACGTAACGGCCCTCCTCGACATAGAGCCAGGCGATCGCCATGAGCTCGATCGCAGCCAGCGCAATGACGATGCCGATGAGGGCCGAGATCCAGCCGAAGATGCGTTGCTTCATCGCCCCTGCCGCCAACACCTTATGAGTCCCCTCCCCCGTCGGACGGAGAAGGGGAAAATGCGGGCGGACTATAGCGACGGGGCGGCAGCCGACAAAGACTACTTGGCGGAGGCGGCCGATCGCGCCGCTGAAAGCAGGCGCCCAGGCCAACCGGCAGTCACATCTCGGTGTTCAATGCTTGAGGCTCGGCAGCTCGGTCAGCGGCAGGATCTTGATGCCAGCCGTCTCCAGCCCCTCGCGCACCGCCTTGGAGACGGCGACCGCGGTCGGCCCGTCGCCATGCACGCAGATCGAATCGACCTGGCAGGGGATGCGCTTGCCGGAGGTCGAGTAGATCGCCTGCTCCTCGACCATGCGGCGCACGCCCGCCACCGCCTGCGCCGGATCCTTGATCATGGAGTTCGCCTCCTTGCGCGGCGTCAGCATGCCGGTGTCGGTGTAGGTGCGGTCGGCGAAGACCTCCTCCGCCGCGCGCAGGCCGTACTTGCGCGCCGCCTTGCCCTGCTCGGTGTTGGCCTGGCAGAGGAAGATCAGGTCGCGGTCGACCGCCTTGGTGGCGCGCGCGATCGCCTCGGACATCTCCGGATTGTCGGCCGACATGTTGGCCATCATGCCGTGCGGCTTCATGTGCGTGACCTTCATGCCGTGCAGCGCGGCGATCGCCTGCAGCGCGCCGATCTGGTAGGCGATGTTGGCCTCGAGCTCCTTGATCGACAGGTTGATCACCCGCCGGCCGAAGCCCTGCAGGTCGGCGAAGCCGGGATGGGCGCCGATCGAGACGCCGTTCTCCTTGCACAGCCGCACGGTGTCCATCATCACCATCGGGTCGCTGGCGTGGAAGCCGCAGGCGACGTTGGCCGAGCGTACGATCTTCAGCACCTCGTTGTCGTTGCCCATCACCCATGGGCCGAAGCTCTCGCCGAGATCGGAGTTGATGTTGACCATTCCGGTGTTCGTGCCTGCAGCCATGGAAGACTCCCTGGATCGATGGCGTTATCCTAGCAGACGTGAGCGTTCGGTACCTCTCCTGCGGCGACACCGCCTTCTCCGTCGAATTCGGCAACGAAATCTCGCCCCAGATCAACGGCCAGGTCATGGCCCTGCACGCCGCCGTCGGGCGGGCCAAGGCGGCAGGCGCCCTCGGCGGGCTGGTCGAGACCGTGCCCAGCATGCGCTCGCTGATGGTCTGCTACGACCCGCTTTCGACCACCCGGGCCGAGCTGCAGCCGCAGATCGACGCCCTGATCGCCCGCGGCCTGCCGGCCGACGCGGCCGGCCGGACGGTGCGCATCCCATGCTGCTATGATGGCGAGGAATTCGCACCCGATCTCGCCGAAGTCGCCGAGCGCACCGGGAAGACGTCCGAGCAGGTGATTGCCGAGCACCTCACCTCGCCCTTCAAGGTCTATGTGCTGGGCTTCATGCCGGGGCTCGCCTACATCGCCGGGCTCGAGCCCTCGCTCACCCTGCCGCGCCGGCCGCAGCCGCGGGTGCGGGTGCCGCGCTCCTCGGTGGCGATCGCGATGGACATGACCACCATCTATCCGTTCGAGAGCCCGGGCGGCTGGCACCTGATCGGCCGCACGCCGCTCTGGATGTTCGACAAGCGGCGCGAGCAGCCGGTCTTCCTGGCGCCGGGCGATTCGCTCGTCTTCGAGCGCATCGATCGCGCCCGGTTCGACGCGATCGCAAGCGAAGTCGAGGCCGGCAAGCTCGACTGGTCGCTGTTTTACAGCGACTGGTCGGAATTGATCACGCCATGAGCGCGCTGACGGTGGTGCGGGCGGGCCTGTTCGACACGCTGCAGGATATCGGCCGGATCGGCTACATGGCGCTCGGCATACCGACGGCGGGCGCGATGGATCGCATCGGCCTCTCCCTCGCCAATGCGCTGGCCGGCAATCCGCCGAACACCGCTGGCATCGAGATCGGCGTCATGGGGCCCGACCTGCTGGTCAACGCGGAGTCGGTGCGCATCGCGCTCGCGGGGCCGCTGTCGCCGACGCTGATCGAAGGCGCGGATGCGGCGCCCAAGCCGCTCGAGTCCGACCGCTCGCATCTGCTGAAGCGCGGCCAGATGCTGCGGATCGGCATGGTCGAGGGTGCGAGCACGGCCTATCTGACCGTCTCCGGCGGCTTCGCCGTTCCGCCGTTCATGGGCAGCCTGTCGACCTATGCCCGCGCCGGCATCGGCGGCTTGGAGGGGCGCAAGCTCGCTGCGGGCGACAGCTTGCCGATCGCGCGCGACACCGCGCCGGCCGGCCAGGAGCACAAGCTCGCCGCGCCGTTCGACTATGGCAGCGGATCGATCCGCGTGATCTGGGGACCGCAGGACGACTATTTCAGCGCGGCCGGCCGGCAGACGTTCGTGTCCTCGGAGTACCGCGTCTCCAAGGAAGCCGACCGCATGGGCATCCGCTTCGAGGGCCCGACCATCGAGCATTCAAAGGGTGCCGACATCATCTCCGACGGCATCGGCCCGGGCGCCATCCAGGTGCCGGGCGCCGGCCTGCCGATCGTGCTGCTGGGTGACCGGCAAACTGTAGGGGGCTATTCCAAAATAGCGACCGTGGCCTCGGTCGACCTGCCGCGGCTAGGCCGGCTGCTGCCGGGCCTGACGGTGCGCTTCAGCGCGATCGGCGTCGAAGAGGCCGAAGGCTTGCGGCGCGAGCAGGAGGTGCGGCTGGCGCGCGCCATCGCCAGTTTCCAGGCGGCCCGGCCCGCCGGCGGCATCGATCTGGCTCGCCTCTACGAGGAAAACCTGATCGACGGCATCGTCTACGAGCGCGAGGCCGTGCGCTGATCCTCCGGCTGGCCCATGCCGTCGAACGACAGTCGGCCCGGGCCCGTGACATAGAGCGCCAGCAGGCCGCCGGCGATGGCGACGTTCTTGAGGAAATGGAACATCTGAGTGCGATCGGCGAAGTTGGCGTGGAACAACAACGCGGTCATCACGCAGAAGCCGGCCAGGGTCAGGCAGGTCCACTTCGTGCGGTAGCCGGTGATGATCAGCACCGCGCCCGCCAGCTCGACGAAGATCGCGACCGGCAGCAGGCTGCCGATCACGCCATGCCGCGCCAGGAAGATCGCCGTCTCGTCATAGCCCTGCACCTGGCCGATGCCCGACCACAGGAACAGGCTGCCCAAAAGAAAGCGGGCCACGAGCAGGACGCTGCTCTCGCCGGTTTCGTCCATCGGTCGTCTCCCCGCCTTGGACCCGGTTTCAGTATAGCCGATAAGGCCCCCCATTGGTACGAACGAAAGGGCCGGAGGGAGTGAACAAGATGAGCTGGCAACCCGAACTCGACGAGCTGCGCCGCCGCCAGGCGATGACCAGGCAGATGGGCGGCGCAGACAAGGTGAAGCGCCAGCACGACGGCGGCCGGCTCACCGTGCGCGAGCGCGTCGAGAAGCTGGTCGACCAGGGCTCGTTCCGCGAGATCGGCAGCATCGCCGGCAAAGCCGAGTACGACGGCAACAACGACCTGGTCCACCTGATGCCGGCCAACGCCGTGATGGGCCGCGCCAAGATCGACGGCCGGCACGTCGCGGTGACCGGCGACGACTTCACCGTGCGCGGCGGCTCGGCCGACGCCACGATCAAGGAGAAGGACCTCTTCATCGGAGAAGGACCTCTTCATC
>VBAF01000319.1 GCA_005884705.1 Alphaproteobacteria bacterium | reverse complement strand
TCTTGCCGTCCTTCAGGTGAAGGTCGACAGTGCGGCGATAGACGTGGCGCCGGTCGTTGCCGTCGCGCACGACGGCCCAGGAGAGATTGCGGATCGAGCTGGGCATGGTCGTTGCATAGTTGCTGACGGATACGGGGAGGACAAGCAGATGCGGGTGTTGGTTCGACTGTTGGCGTTGGCGGCGATCATGCTGACGGCCGGCATGGCGTCGGCGCAGACAACCCTGCGCGTGGTCATGCTGTCGGATCTCAAGATCCTCGACCCGATCTGGACCACCGCCTACATCGTGCGCGACCACGGCTATATGGTCTACGACACGCTGCTGGCGATGGACGCCGAACTCAAGGTCAAGCCGCAGATGGTCGATTCGTGGACCGTCAGCGACGACAAGCTCACCTACAAGTTCGTGCTGCGGGATGGCCTCAAGTTCCACGACGGCCAGCCGGTCACGGCCGAGGACTGCGTCGCCTCGATCAAGCGCTGGGGCGCGCGCGATGCCATGGGCCAGAAGCTCATGCAGTTCACCAGGGAGTTGGCGGTCGTCGATGCCAAGACCTTCACGCTCAGCCTGAAGGAGCCGTTCGGCATGGTGCTGGAGGCGCTCGGCAAGCCTTCCTCGTCGGTGCCGTTCATCATGCCCAAGCGGATCGCCGAGACTCCGCCGGACAAGCAGGTTTCCGAGTTCATCGGCTCCGGGCCGTTCGTCTTCAAGAAGGACCAGTGGCGGCCGGGCGAGAAGGTGGTCTACGAGAAGTTCGCCGACTACAAGCCGCGGCCGGAGCCGCCGTCGGGCCTGGCCGGCGGCAAGCAGGTGTTCGTCGATCGCGTCGAATGGGTGGTGCTGCCCGACGCGCAGACCTCGGTCAACGCCCTGATCGCCGGCGAGATCGACATGATGCAGCAGCCGCCGTTCGACATGCATCCCCTGCTCGAGAGCACCAAGGGCATCAAGCTCGTCGACCTCAACACGCTCGGCACCCACTTCGCCTTCCGCTTCAACACCCTGCACAAGCCGTTCGACGATCCGCGCATCCGCGTTGCCGCGCTCTATGCGCTCAGCCAGAAGGATTCGCTGGCCGCTGGCGTCGGCAATCCGAAATACGAAAAGGTGTGCAAGGACCTGTTCGGCTGCGGCACGCCGCTCTCCACCTCCAAGGGCTGGGAAGACAAGCTGAACGGCGATACGGCCAAGTCGAAGGAGCTCTTGAAAGCAGCAGGCTACGACGGCACGCCGGTGCTGCTGATGCATGCGAGCGACACCGCGGCGGGGGTGACGGCGCCGGTCGCCAAGCAACTGCTCGAGCGCGGCGGCTTCAAGGTCGACATGGTGTCGACCGACTGGCAGACCGTGCTGGCGCGGCGCTCGCGCAAGGAGCCGCCCGCTTCCGGCGGCTGGTCGGCCTTCACCACGACACTCGCCACCACCGACATCCTCGATCCGGTGGTGTCGTTCTTCACCGGGGCGGCCTGTGAGAAGGCGTCGATTGGCTGGCCGTGCGACGCCCAGATCGAGAAGCTGCGCGACGACTTCGCGCGCACCACCGACCTGGCCAGGCGCAAGGAACTGGCCGAGGCGCTGCAGGTGCGGCTCAGCGAATTCCCGACCTACGCGCCGCTCGGCCAGTTCAACATGCCGGTGGCGCTGCGCAGCAACGTGAGCGGCAACATGGAAGCGCCGGCGACGGTGTTCTGGAACGTCAAGAAGGTACCCTGATCCGCTTCGGCCGCCGCCGAAACGATGGCGGCGGCCGGCGCCCTATATCCCTCCCGTCACCAACAGGAGGACCACATGGCCGATATCAACACCCTGAAGCGGGGCCTGATCGTCACCGCGTTCTGGGAAGCCAAGCCGGACGAGGTCGAGGCGCTCAAGGGCATCATCGGCAAGTTCCTACCGCAGGCCCAGGCCGAGCCGGGCGTGCTCGCCTTCCAGATCCACCAGTCGCTCACCGAACCGACGAAGTTCTTCTTCTACGAGGTCTTCAAGGACGAGGCGGCGTTCGCCGAGCACTCGAACGCGCCGCACTTCAAGAGCCTGATCCTCGAGCAGGCGGTGCCGCGGCTCGCCAAGCGCGAGCGCTCGCAGCACAAGTTCGTGTGACCCGCTTAGCCGTTGACCAGGGCAGGTGCGGCGCGCCACCCTCCCCGGACGACAAGAATGACGTCCGGGAGGAAACCAATGCGATGCCTTAAGGCCGCTGTTGCGGCGTGGCTGTCCTGCTGCCTGATCGGCGGCGCGGCACTGGCCCAGAACAATGCGGTGAAGATCGGCGTGCTCGACGACATGTCCGGCCCGTATGCCGAGAATACCGGGCCGGGCGACGTCGCCGCGGTCAAGTTCGCCATCGCCGATTTCGGCGGCTCGGTGCTGGGCAAGCCGATCGAGATGGTGAGCGCCGATTTCCAGAGCAAGGTCGATGTCGGCGTCAGCATCGCCAAGCGCTGGTGGGACGACGAGAATGTCGACGTGGTTCTCGGCATTCCCAATTCGGCGATCGCGCTCGCGCTGGTCAAGGTCGCCGAGGAGAAGAACCGAATCGTGATGCCGACCGCGGCCGCGACCTCCGCCCTGACCGGCAAGTCGTGCGGCCCCAACAGCATCCACTTCATCTACGACACCTACGGCCAGACCAAGACCATCGTGAACGCGCTCGCCAAGCAGGGCGGCGACACCTGGTTCTTCATCACCGTCGACTATGCCTTCGGCCTCGCAGTCGAGTCGGACGCGACCAGCTTCATCAAGGCGGCCGGCGGCAAGGTGGTGGGCTCGGTGCGCCATCCGCTCAACACCCAGGACTTCTCGTCCTACGTGCTGCAGGCCGACGCCTCGAAGGCCAAGGGGCTGATGTTCGCCAACGGCGGCGGCGACATCATCAACGGCATCAAGCAGGCGGCCGAGTTCGGCCTGATGAAGAAGGGCGTGCGGGTCAGCGCGCCGCTGGCGCAGTTCCCCGACGTGCACGGCGTGGGCTTGAAGATCGCCCAGGGGCTGATGATCTCGAGCCCGTTCTATTACGACATGACGCCCGAGGCGCGCGCCTTCACCGACCGCTTCACCAAGGAGATCGGCCGGCCGCCGAGCTTCATCCAGGCCGGCACCTATGGCGCCGCGTTGCACTACCTCAAGGCGGTCAAGGCCGCCGGCACCGACGAGGCAAAGGCGGTGCTGTCAGAGATGAAGAAGATGCCGATCAACGACTTCATGACCAAGAACGGCAGCATTCGTCCCGACGGCCGCGTCATCCGCGACATGTACCTGATGCAGGCCAAGACGCCCGAGGAGTCGAAGGGCGAATGGGACCTGGTGAAGATGGTCGCCACGGTACCGGGCAACGAGGCCTTCCGGCCGCTCAACGAAGGCGAATGCCCGCTCGCGGCCAGCCGGTAGTCGATGATCAGATTCCGATAACGACCGCCTTCGCCTGCCGGATGAGGTCCTCGATCTGGTCTCGGCCGGCGGCATCGCGCCGCGCTCGTGCGCCAAGCTTGTCGAGCTTGGTGCGACGATCCGCGTCGAGTTGTTCCTGGCGGCCTTCGCTCGGCTTCTCGTCTTTGCGGTCGGGCATGCCCAATCTCCCTGCGTAGAGGCACTATTCGCCCGCTCGAAGAGTGCGTCAACGTCGGTGGCCGGCAGAGGCCTTACTTGGCGTCCGGTGATAGCGCCCTGATGCTGGGGCATAGTCCGCGGCCATGAACGCGGGCGCCGAGGAACGAGACGGCTGGGGCATGCTGCTGCGGCGCGAATGGCTGCCCGCGCTCGCGGTGCTGCTGGGCGGCATCCTGCTGCATTCGATGAACGTGCTGATGCTCGCCACCGTGCTGCCGACCATCGTCGGCGAGCTCGGCGGCGCGTCGCTGATGAGCCTGCCGAGCACGGCATTCCTCGCCTCGTCGATCATCGCCGCGACCTGCGCCGGCTTAGGCACCGCGACCTTCGGTGCGCGCAACACCTATGCCGCGGGTGCCGCGGTGTTCACCGCCGGCGCGGTCGTGATCGCGCTGGCGCCGGCGATGGCGTGGGTCGTCGCCGGCCGCTTCGTGCAGGGCTTCGGCGGCGGGCTGATCGCGGGCGTGGCCTATGTGCTGGTGCGCACGACCTTTCCCGAAGC
>VBAF01000318.1 GCA_005884705.1 Alphaproteobacteria bacterium | reverse complement strand
GGAAGCAGAGCCCGAGCACCAGCAGGCCGATCGCGGCCGGCCGGCCATGGCGTCCGAGACCGCGCGGCCAGGCCGCGCGGACAGGGAGGTCGACGGCTGCCGTCAGGGTCTACTCGGCGGCGAGCGGCAGCCGCTCGAGCAGGCCGAGCGGGCTCAGCGCCGTCTTGAGCTTCTCGGCGTAGGCGTCAAGCCAGTCCAGGCTGGCGGATGCGATGAACGCGCCGCCGCGGGCGCGGCGATAGATGTCGGCATCGTCGACGGTCGCCGGCACCTTGCCGTCCTTCATCAGTGTCTGTGCCGCCTCCAAGAGCCGCTTGCGCGTGAGCGCGATCATGCGGTCGGAGGGGGCGAGGTGCTCGAGCGAGCGATCGACGATCTCGCCCATGCATTCGATCATCGCCTGGTCCTGCCGGCCGATTCCCTGGATGCCGGAGTAGTTCACGTTCCGAGACGATGGCGGCCGAACCAGTCGGTGGTGTTGGGCAGGTACTCGACTTGGGGCTGGAGGCCGGGAATCCAGTCGCCGTTCTTCAGCGTCTCGAGCGGCCGGGTCTTCTTCTTCCAGCCGAGATTGTAGGTCATGGTGTGGGTGTCATCCATCGGCACGTTGAGCGTGCACGCCAGCTGATCCTCGAAGTAGCCGTTCGGCGTCAGCGTGATGAATGGGAACATGAAGTGGGCGAAACGATAGTAGACGGAGCCCGGGTCCGCCGGACGGTACGCTGCGTACATCGTGCCCCAGTCGGTCTCGGTCGCCTTGTAGTCGGGCGCCCGGTCGGCCACGGCCCAGCGGTTCATGTCGCTGGGGGAAACGTCCTCCATCTCGACGCCGCCGACATGCAGGAAGCCGAAATGCGAGGTGTCGATGTCGCCTTCCAGCGACTGGAACCAGTTGCACTCGCGCATGTGCACGCGCGTCATGCGCTCCTCCTCGGGCAGCATCATGATCTCGATGCTGGGCAGCTCGGGCGGCTGCTCGCGCTTGCCCATGTAGGTCCAGACGAAGCCCGAGCGCTCGACCACCTTGTAGGCCTTGGCCTTGATGCGGTGCTTGAAGTCCTGTGCCGCCGGCACGTTCGGCATGTCGACGCAGTTGCCTTCGACGTCGAACTTCCAGCCGTGATAGATGCAGCGCAGGCCGCCTTCCTCGTTGCGCCCGAAGAACAGCGAGGCGCAGCGGTGCGGGCAGCGATGTTCCATGATGCCGACCTTGCCGTCGGTGTCGCGGAAGGCGATCAGCTGCTCGCCGAGCAGCATCAGCCGCATCGGCTCGCCGTCGGCCTTGAGCTCCGACGACAGGCAGGCGGGGATCCAGTATTCGCGCATCAGGTTGCCCATCGGCGTGCCCGGACCGACACGCGTCAGCATCTCGTTGGCTGCTTCAGTAAGCATCGTTTCCTCCGATTTGTACGCTCTACGGACGTTTGTACGATGATAGCAGAAATGGGCTTTGCGGGCGAATCTCCCGTCAGGAAGCTGCCGTCACCTTTGGGCAATTTGTAAGGATCGCGTGATATTGCGTGAGGGCAATGCCCATCATAATTGCGAGCATCATAAGAGCCATGAGCAAGACCCTGTAGGCCACAAACTCGAACGCGACCGTCGCGCCCCCGACCTCGAAGAAGGTCCCGAGCCTTTCACGCACGCCGAGTGCCATGCCGCCTACCATCGCGGCGAGCACCGCACCAACCAGACAAAGAGCTACGAAATCCAGCACGCGGTAGCCCTCCAATAATTCTCGTCCCATGCATTTGGGACCATCCGCACTTGCGGCTGCGAGACAGGTGGTTAGGCAAACGACGCCAGTCATCACGAGTGCGGCGATGAACGCCGCCCTCGCTCTGTAAAGATAGGTCTTCGTGTAGTCGGTAGTCAGAGTCCCTCCGGTTTGCGCGGCGGCCACATCTTTGCGAGGTCGCCGGTCGGGTTCGAGTAAGTCGTGAAGTCCGTCTTGCCGCGTGACTCGTGGAAGTGCGCCAGCGCCCAGACCACGGTCGGAAAGGCGAGCTGGTCCCAGGGAATGTTGGCCCAATCCACCAGCGCCACCGCCTCGCTCTCCGGTCCCGCGGCCACGTCGCCGCTCACCAACCGCGCGCGGTACATGATGTGCACCTGGCCGATGCGGGCCACGCTGTACATCGCCAGCAGCCGGTCGATCTCGATGGTGGCACAGGCCTCTTCGCGCGCCTCGCGCTCGGCCGCCTGCTCGGTCGTCTCGCCGAGCTCCATGTAGCCCGCCGGCAACGTCCAGAAGCCCTTGCGCGGCTCGATCGCGCGCTTGGCGATCAGGATCTTGTCCTGCCCCTTGTCGTTCCAGGTGCAGACCGCGCCGGCGACGATCTTGGGGTTCTGGTAGTGGATGAACTCGCAGCGCGCGCACACCAGGCGCTCGCGATTGTCGCCGTCGGGCACGCGCTTCTCGAAATGATCCGGCGGATCCCAGGGCAGCCGCGGGCGATCAGGCGGGAGGGATGAATTCATCCCCCGAGGCTAAAGCACATTGGCCCCTTGAAGAAGCAGGATCGTTCACCATATGTATATCATAGATTGATTTACCATGAACGAAAACCGCAACTTCGACAAAAACGGTGAAAACGGTCGAAACCGTCCGCCTTCAGGCGGCGCGGGGCGGCGTTTACGCCGCCCTGATCAGCGCCGCGACGCCGGGCAGGGTCTTGCCTTCCATCCATTCGAGGAAGGCGCCGCCGGCGGCCGAGACATAGGAGAATTTCTCCTCGACGCCCGCCGCGGCGAGCGCGGCGACGGTGTCGCCGCCGCCCGCCACCGACAGCAGCTTGCCGGCGGCGGTGAGGTCGGCGACCGCTCTTGCCAGCGCCACGGTGCCGGCGTCGAACGGCTTGATTTCAAACGCGCCGAGCGGGCCGTTCCAGACCAGCGTGGCACAGGCGCGGACATGCTCCTCGTACAGCGCGACCGACTTGGGCCCGACATCGAGGATCATCTGGTCGTCGGGGCAGCCCGTCGCTTCGACCACCCGGTGCGGTGCGTTCGCCTCGAACTTGCCGGCAATCACCAGGTCGACCGGCAGCAGCACCTCGCACTTGGCGGCCTTCGCCTTGTCGAGGATCTCGAGCGCGGTCTTGCCGAGGTCCTTCTCCGACAGCGACTTGCCGACCTTGATCCCCTGCGCCTGCAGGAAGGTGTTGGCCATGCCGCCGCCGATGATCAGCCGGTCGACCTTGCCGACCAGGTTGCCGAGCAGGTCGAGCTTGGTCGAAACCTTGGCGCCGCCGACCACGGCGCAGACCGGCCGCTTGGGATGGCCGAGCGCCTTGTGCAGCGCTTCGAGCTCGGCCTGCATCAGCCGGCCGGCCAGAGCCGGCAGGCGATGCGCCACGCCCTCGGTCGAGGCGTGCGCGCGATGCGCCGCCGAGAAGGCATCGTTGACATAGACGTCGCCCAGCGCCGCGAGTTTCTCGACGAAGCCCTTGTCGTTCGTCTCTTCCTCCTTGTGGAAGCGGAGGTTCTCCAGCAGCAGCACGTCGCCCGGCTTGAGCGCCGCCACCGCGGCCTCGGCCTGCGGGCCGATGCAGTCCTCGGCGAAGGCGACCGGTTTGCCGAGCGCCTTGCTGAGCGGCTCGACCAGCGGCGCGAGCGACATCTCCGGCACGCGCTTGCCGTCGGGCCGGCCGAAATGGCTGAGCACGATCACCTTGGCGCCCTTGTCGGCGAGTTCCCTGAGCGTCGGCGCGGCGCGCTCGATGCGGGTCGCGTCGGTCACCTTGCCGTTCTTCATCGGCACGTTGAGGTCGACGCGGACCAGCACCCGCTTGCCCGACACGCGCTCGGAATCGATGGTCTTGAACTCGCTCATGCTTTCTTCCTGATCACGAACACCAACACATCACCCTCGCGCGCCGAAGAGACCAGTTCGTGGCCGGTCTGGCGGCAATATGCCGGGAAGTCCTGCTCCGCGGCGGGATCGGTGGCGCGCACCGTCAGCACGCCGCCCGGATCGAGCTCGCGCATCTTGCGGTTGGCGCGCAGCACCGGCAGCGGGCACAGCAGGCCCGTCGCGTCGTATTCGAGGCGGTCAGTCACGGCGGCGACTCTAGTCGAGAATCCCTCCCCATTCATATGGGGAGGGCTTTCAAAAGAATCCCGGCCCGCCGCGGCGCTTCAATTCCTCGCCGGCCTCGCGGCCCATCGCTTCGGCGTCGCCGGCCGGGCCGCTGCGGTCGGTGGCGATCAACTCCGAGCCGTCGGGCTTGGCGATCAGGCCGCGCAGATAGAGCGCGCCGTCGCTGTCGAAGATCGCGTGCCCGGCGATCGGCGTGCGGCACGAGCCGTCGAGCACCGCGAGCATCGCATGCTCGGCGGTGACGCAGGTCGCGGTGGCTGCGTGGTTGATGCCCGCGAGCCAGCCGATCAGGCGCGCGTCGTCGACCCGGCATTCGATGCAGACCGCGCCCTGGCCGACCGCCGGCAGCACCTCGTCCTCGGGCACCGGCGTGCCGACATCGAGGCCGAGACGCTTCAGCCCGGCCAGCGCGAGCAGGGTCGCCTCGACCTCGCCGCGCTCGCGTTTGGCGAGGCGGGTGTC
>VBAF01000635.1:1361-3512 GCA_005884705.1 Alphaproteobacteria bacterium | reverse complement strand
CGACGTGATCGGCATGCACTTCTTCTCGCCGGCCAACGTCATGAAGCTGCTCGAGAACGTCCGCGGCAAGGCGACCGCGAAGGACGTGATCGCCACCGTGATGACGCTCAGCAAGAAGATCGGCAAGATCCCGGTGCTGGTCGGCGTCTGCGAGGGCTTCGTCGGCAACCGCATGCTGCGCCAGCGCGGCATCCAGTCGGCCTACATGCTGGAGGAAGGCGCGCTGCCGCAGCAGATCGACAAGGCGATCACCGACTTCGGCTTTGCGATGGGTCCATTCGCGATGAGCGACCTCGCCGGCCTCGACATCGGCTGGCGCGTGCGCAACGCAACGTCCGCTATTCCGGCTACGTCGCCGACGCGATCTGCGAGCTCGGCCGCTTCGGCCAGAAGACCGGCTCGGGCTTCTACAAGTACAATCTGCCCGACCGCACGCCGATCCCCGATCCCGAGGTCGAGAAGATCATCGCCGAGACCTCGGCCAGGCTCGGCATCACCCGCCGCGCCATCTCCGACCAGGAGATCCTCGAGCGCACGCTCTATCCGATGGTCAACGAGGGCGCCAAGATCCTCGAGGAGAAGATGGCGCAGCGCTCGCTCGACATCGACGTGATCTGGGTCAACGGCTATGGCTGGCCGGTCTATCGCGGCGGCCCGATGTGGTGGGCCGACAATGTGGTCGGGCTGAAGACCGTCCACGACGCCCTGCTCAGGTACCGCGACGCCTCGGGCGATCCGTTCTGGGAGCCGGCGCCGCTGCTCAAGAAGCTGGTGCAGGACGGCAAGAAGTTCTCGCTGCTCAAGAAGCTGGTGCAGGACGGCAAGAAGTTCTCTACGGTTTGATCAAGTCTCAGGAGGAAATCATGGCCGACGCCGTCATCGTTTCGACCGCCCGCACGCCGATCGGCAAGGCGTTCCGCGGCATCTTCAACGACACCCATGGCGCCGACATGGGCGCGCATGTGATCAAGCACGCCGCCGAGCGCGCCAAGGTCGATCTGGCCGAAGTCGAGGACGTGATCCTGGGCTGCGCCGCGCCGGAAGGCACGACCGGCTCCAACGTGGCGCGCGTCTCGGCGATGCGCGCCGGCGCGCCGGTCAGCGTCTCGGGCGTGACCGTCAACCGCTTCTGCTCGTCGGGCCTGCAGACCATCTCGATGGCCGCCCAGCGCGTGCTGGTCGACAAGGTGCCGGTGATGGTGGCGGGCGGCCTCGAATCGGTATCGCTGGTCCAGGGCCCGCCGGGCGGCAACAAGAACCGCCTGGTCAACCCGTGGGTCCAGGAGCACGTGCCCGGCATCTATCACGCCATGATCACCACGGCCGACACGGTGGCGGCGCGCTACAAGATCAGCCGCGAGGCGCAGGACGAGTATTCGCTGCAGAGCCAGATGCGCACCGCGGCGGGCCAGCAGGCCGGCAAGTTCGACGACGAGATCGTGCCGATGGAAACCACGATGCTGGTCACCGACAAGAACACCCAGGAAGTGTCGAAGAAGACGGTCAAGCTCACCAAGGACGAGGGCAATCGTCCAGACACGAACCTCGCGGGCCTCGCCAAGCTCCAGCCGGTCGCGGGTCCCGACAAGTGGATCACTCAGCGACGGCGCGTCGGCCTGCGTGATCATGAGCGATGCCGAAGCCGCCAAGCGCGGCCTCAAGCCGCTCGGCATCTACAAGGGCCTGGTCGTGGCCGGCTGCGAGCCCGACGAGATGGGCATCGGCCCGGTCTACGCGATTCCCAAGCTGCTCAAGCGCTTCGGGCTCAAGATGGACGACATCGACCTGTGGGAGCTGAACGAGGCGTTCGCGGTGCAGGTGCTGTACTGCCGCGACAAGCTCGGCATCCCCAACGACAAGCTCAACGTCAACGGCGGCTCGATCTCGATCGGCCATCCGTTCGGCATGACCGGCGCGCGCTGCACCGGCCACGCCCTGATCGAGGGCCGCCGCCGCAAGGCCAAGAACGTCGTCGTCACCATGTGCATCGGCGGCGGCATGGGCGCCGCCGGCCTGTTCGAGGTCGTGCAGTAACGATGGTCGAGAGGCGCGGTTCATCGGTCGGCGCGGCCTCGGCGCGCGCGCTGGCGGCGGAGGGCACGACGCACATCCTGCGGGTGTCGCTGCAGCCCAAGCTCTATCGCGACATCG
>VBAF01000635.1:493-1340 GCA_005884705.1 Alphaproteobacteria bacterium | reverse complement strand
TTCGAATTCGAGGTCGACCATCCGTTCGGCTTCTACAGCCGGCTCGGCGGAACCTACCGGACCTCGCCGGAGAAATACGAGCTGTTCGCCGACACCGGCGAGCAAGCGAGCGATGCCGGCAGCGTGAAGCAGACGGCGGTGGCGAAGGCGTTTGCCAAGGCCGGCAAGAAGATGCTGTTCGTCTTCGACTACGGCGAGGAATGGTGCTTCCAGGTCGAGCTGGTCAAGCTCGGCGGCAAGAAGCCGGAAACGCGCTATCCCCGGCTGCTCAGCTCCTTAGGCGACGCGCCCGAGCAGTATCCGGAACCCGACTGATCTGATTCAGTCCGGGTGTCGGAATTCCGTTGCCCGATTGCGACCTTGCGCCTAACCTTGTCGACAAGATTCCACCGTGGATCACCGTCCCGCACAAAAGCGGGCGACAGGCAAATAGGGAAGGTCACGATGAGTAGACGGGAATATCGATCGTCATCTTAGCGGCGTAACTCAGGTCAACGCTTACTCGCGCAACCGTGCGCACGAGGCGAGCTGCCGTCAGGCGGAGCTTGTCGATGTGCGCCTTCCGGGATGATGGAGCTTTCCCTGCACGATTGCGGGTGCCTCCCGGATCGAGAGAGCCGGGAGTCGACCATGGTGCAGCACACCGAGCTTACCCGCCGTTCAGTGATGGCGCTTTCGGCGCTGGGAATCGTCGCGCCCGGCCGGCCTGTGTTCGCCGAGGCTCCCGGCAGCCAGTTGATTTGGGCGGTGCATATCTCGCTGGCGCCGACCTGGTTCGATCCGGCCGAGACGCCGGGGATGATCACGCCCTTCCTGCTGCTCTACGCGCTGCATGACGCCATGGTGA
>VBAF01000635.1:0-378 GCA_005884705.1 Alphaproteobacteria bacterium | reverse complement strand
CGCGGCACCTCGGCGGCCCTGATGAAGGAGCGCGTGGCGACCATCGAGACGCCCGACGAGCGCACCGTGCGCTTCGTGCTCAACAAGCCGTGGCCCGATTTCCTAACTTTCTACGGCTCGGCCAGCGGCGCCGGCTGGATCGTGCCGAAGAAGTACGTCCAGGAGGTCGGCGAGGAGGGCTTCAAGAAGGCACCGGTCGGTGCCGGCCCCTACAAGTTCGTCTCCTTCACCCCGGGAGTCGAGCTGGTGCTCGAGGCGTTCGACGGCTACTGGCGCAAGGCGCCTGCCGTGAAGCGGTTGCTCTTGAAGGTCATTCCCGAGGAGTCGACGCGGCTCGCCGCGCTCAAGCGCGGCGAGGTCGATATCGCCTACTCGATC
>VBAF01000301.1 GCA_005884705.1 Alphaproteobacteria bacterium | reverse complement strand
CCGAGCCGATATAGAAGGTGCGGCCGTCGACCATCCAGAACTTGGCGTGGTTGGCGATCGGCACCCCGCCCGGCCAGGTGGCATCTGGCCCGAAGCGATAGGGCGCGAGATGGACGTGCTCGCACAGCATCGCATTGATCGGGTCGGGGCCGCGCCGGATCTCCCAGCGCGACAGCGGATCTCGCGTCTCGAAGCGGCGCTGCACCTCCTGGCGCAGATGCCGGGCAAGCTGCAGCAGCGATACGTCGTTGGAATAAGTCATCCCGCTCTTGCCCTTGGCGCCCGGGTTGGACAGCACGATGTAGATGTCGCCGCGGCCCTGGCGCAGGAAGTCGATCAGCCGATCGATGGTGCTGTCGGGAAACAGCGCGTCGGCCCGGCCCAGCGAGAAGCCCAGATCCTGCTGCACGATGCGGATCTCGTGTTGTGCGGCACCGAGCATCAGGTCGCGCGCCAGCTCGCTCTGATTGGCGAAGTCCTTGGTGATGCCGGCGCCGAGGCGGCCCACGCCGAGGATCGGCAGCCCGCCCCCGCCTGACACGACGGGCAACGATACCGCCGGCGAGCAGCCCGCGGTGGTGCCGGCGAGCGCGATCGAGTCCTTCTTGTCGAGGTTGGCGCAGACATATTGCCAGAGCCGCTCGATGTACCGTGCGGCGCCGGCCGCCGCCGGGCCCTGCACGCGCATCGAAAGATCGCTGACCGGCGCGTCGAGCAGGTAGTCCTGCGACCACAGGTTATGGCCGCCGACCAGGGCGTCGCGGCCGTCGACCGCGACGATCTTGGCATGGTTCCAGGAATAGCTGTCGCAATCCTCCGTCGCGACACAGGAGCGGAAGGCTGCGACGCTCACCTCGATCCGCGTCGTATCGATGCCTTCGGTCAAAGCCTTGAAGAAGGCCGGCACGTCGACATTGTCGGGCGGATACTGGCCGACGATCAGCCGCACCGCGACCGGCCGACCGCGTCGCGACAATGTCTCCAGGCCGGTGCGCAGCGCCTCCAGGAAACGCCGGTCGGGGACGGGCTGCAGCAGCGCGATGTCGACCCGGCGCTGCGCCGAGGCAACGAGGTCGTGCACCAGCGTCACCAAGGCGTCCGAATGACCCGCCGGAAGATCGCTCGACCGGCGGCCCCACTGGGTCGGCGTCTGCACGATCCAGCCGGGCCCGAGCCTGTTGCCGCGGGTGAGATCGTAGGTGATGCCGGCGTAGGTCCCCGTCGGATCGCTCTTCGCCAGCTCGGCGCGCAGCTGCTCGAGCAGCGGCACGTCCGACGAGAGATCGGGCGGCTTGATGTGGCGGTCGCGGATCACGCTGGCGAGCGCCGTCGAATCGGTCAGCGCGCCGACGTAGCGTCCGGCGAGATGGCGCGACACCGCGCTGTTGGGCAGAGTGCCGCCGCACGATGCGACGGCGGCCGCCGCAACGGCGCCGAGCGCCGCGAGGATCAGAAAGCGAACAGACATGGACAGTGACTTCATCCCCTCTCACACTGCGGCGCCACGGGAACGCAAAAGAGGGCTCGAGGTTTCATCACAATGAGCACGGCGTCGCACGAGATCGGCTGGATCGGCCTCGGCCGCATGGGCGAGGCGATGGCGGCCCGCCTGATCAAGGCCGGCCACAAGCTCTCGGTCTGGAACCGGACCGCCTCCAAGGCCGATCCGCTCGCCGGGATCGGCGCCGAGGTGGTGACCGACAAAAGCGCCATGGCGCACTGTGCCACCGTCTTCACCATGGTCTCCACGACAGACGATCTGAAGGAGATCCTGTTCGGTACCGCTGGCGTGCTGACGGGCAAGGCGCGGCCCCGGCGCGTGGTCGACATGTCGTCGATCTCCGACACCGGCTCGGCCGAGATCCGCAAGGGCCTGACCGAGGCGGGCGTGGCCTATCTCAGCGCGCCGGTCTCGGGCAACGCCAAGGTGGCGAAGGCGGGCAAGCTGCTGGTCGTCGCCTCCGGCCCGAAGCCCGAGTACGACGCGGTGCAGCCGCTGCTGGCGGCGCTCGGGCGCTCGGCGATGTATGTCGGCGAGGGCGAGCTGTCGCGCATCTGGAAGATCGCCCACAACACCATGTTCGGCGTGATCATCCATTCCCTGTGCGAGATCACCCTGCTGGCCGAGAAGGCCGGCATCCCGCGCCATGTCTTCCTCGCCTCGATCAACGACAGCGTGCTGGGCTCGATGTACACCCGTTACAAGACGCCGGCGCTGGTCAACCTCGATTTCACCACGACCTTCACGCCCAGGCTGCTGCTCAAGGACATGGAGCTCGGCATGGCTGCGGCCAAGGCGCAGGGCGTGGTGATGCCGACCGCGTCGGCGACGCGCGAGAGCATCCAGGCGCTCGCCAACCAGCATCCCGGCGACATCGACTTCTCCGTCCTACTGCTCGAGCTAGCGCGCGCCGCCGGCATGACGCTCGAGCCGGAGAACGTGAAGGTGAGCGACGGGCTCGCCTGACATGCCGCGCCTGCTGCTGCGCTCGGGGATCGTGGTGACGCAGGATGCGGCGCACGGCGTGCTGCCGACCGGCGACGTGCTGGTCGAGGACGGCCGCATCGCCGCGATTGCGCCGCGGCTCGATGCGCCCGACGCCGAGGTCGTCGACTGCAGCGGGCATTTCGTGCTGCCGGGCCTGGTCAACGCCCACATGCACACCTGGCAGACGGCGCTACGCTCGGTCGCCGCGAACTGGACGCTGCTCGAGTATTTCCGCCACGTCCATGCCGGCCTCGCCACGGTGTTCGTGGCCGAGGATATCCACATCGCCACGCTGGCGGGCGCGCTCAACCAGCTCGATCACGGCATCACCACTTTGGTCGACTGGGCGCACAACAACCCGACGCCGGCCCATACCGATGCCGGCGTCGAGGCGCTGCAGCAGAGCGGCATCCGCGCCGCCTTCTTCCACGGCTCGCCCAAGCCTGATCCCAAGCCCGGCGAGCCGCATTTCTCCGAGGTCCCTCACCCGAGGTCCGAGATCGAGCGGCTGATGGCCGGACCGTTGGCGGACCGCAACGCGCTGGTGACGCTCGGCATCGCCGTGCTGGGCCCGCACTATTCGACGCTCGAGGTCAGCGCCTACGATTTCGCGCTCGCCCGCGAGCTCGGCCTGATCGCCTCGATGCATCAGGGCGGCGGCGAGGCCAAGACGCCGGGTGGCTGGGAGGCGCTGATGGCGCGCGGGCTGGTCGGCCCACACATCAACATCGTGCACGGCAACAACCTCACCGACGAGCAGCTCAAGGCTTTCGTCGATCTCGGAGTCACCTTCTCGATCACGCCCGAGAACGAGATGGCACAAGGGCACGGCCATCCGATCACCGGCCGGCTGCGCGCGCTCGGCACCGCGCCGTCGATCGGCGTCGACCTCGAATCGGCGATCGGCGGCGACATGTTCGCGGTGGCGCGCATGGCGCTCGCCAGCCAGCGCGCGCTCGACAATGCCGCGGAACGCGCCCGGAGCGGCGGCATCCCGCACACCTCGACCGTGCCGGCCGCCGAGGCGCTCGACTGGATGACGACGCGCGGTGCCGCGATGCTCGGCATGGGCGAGCGCATCGGCAGCCTGGCGCCCGGCAAGCAGGCGGACATCGCCGTGATGTCGCTCGGGCCGCTGGCCATGTGGCCGGTGCACGATGCCGTCGCGACCGTCGTCATGCAGGGCAGCGGCGCGCGGGTGCGCGACGTGCTGGTCGCCGGTCAGTTCCGCAAACGCGATGGCAATCTCCTGCGCTCCGACCTGACCGCGATCCGCGCCAGGCTCGCCGCCTCGGGCGAGCGCATCCTGGGACGCTTGAACGTGCCCAGCATCAGCCGGCAAATTGCCGCCGACTGAAGAACGCCGAATGAAGAACAACCGGAGGAACTCATGCGTCTCTTGATCGCCGCACTCGCCCTGGCGCTGGCGGGCACGGCCCCGCTTCGGGCCGATGCCCAGAGCTGGCCCGACAAGCCGGTGCACATCATCGTCGCCTTCACGCCCACCGACGTGATCGCCCGCTCGGTCTCCAACGAGCTGTCGGCGCGGCTCGGCCAGCCGGTGATCATCGAGAACCGGCCGGGGGCCGGCGGCACCATCGCGGCAGCCCAGGTCGCCAAGTCGGCGCCCGACGGCTACACGCTGCTGGTCAACTCGTCGGGCCACACCGTCAATCCCTGGATCTACACCACGCTCTCCTACGACACCGCCAACGATCTCAAGGGCGTCACCATCCTGGCGCGCCAGCCCAATGTTCTGGTGGTGTCGCCCGAGCGCGGCTGGAAGACCGTCGGCGACCTGGTGAATCAGGTCAAAGCGCAGCCCGGCAAGATGGCGTTCGCCTCCGCCGGCGTCGGCAGCGCCACCCACATGAACGGCGAGAAGTTCAAGGTCGCCGCCGGCATCGACATCCTGCACGTCCCCTACAAGGGCACACCCGAGGCGCTGAACGACGTCATGGGCGGCCGGGTCGACTACTTCTTCTCGCCCGTGGTCTCCGCGCTCTCGCTCGTGCGCGACAAGCGACTGATGGCGCTGGCGGTCGGCAGCCCGCAGCGCGCGTCGGTGCTGCCCGACGTGCCGACCACCGAGGAGGCGGGCTACAAGGGCAGCGCCTACAACTACTGGGCCGGCCTGCTCGCCCCGGCCGGCACGCCACCGGCGGTCATCGAGCGGCTGAACAAGGAGCTAGTCGCCGTGCTCGCCCTACCCGAGGTCAAGGAGCGGCTGGCCAAGATCGGCGGTGATCCCGCGTCGACGTCGCCCGCGGAATTCGACGCCCTGGTGGTGCGCGAGTTGAAAGAGAACGGCGAGCTGGTGAAGGCCGCCGGGATCAAGGCGCAGTGATGAGCGATATCCTCCTGCAGACCACTGTCGTCGGCTCCTACCCGCAGCCCGACTGGCTGGTCGATCGGGCGCTGCTCGCCAAGGGCGTGCCGCGCACGCGGCTGCACGAGCTGTGGCGCGTGCAGGACGCGTACCTGCAGCAGGCCCAGGACGATGCCACCCTGCTCGCCATCCGCGACATGGAGCGCGCCGGCATCGACATCATCACCGACGGCGAGATGCGGCGCGAGAGCTACTCCAACCACTTCGCGACTGCGCTGGACGGCGTCGACAACGAGCATCCCGCCGAGATCGTCAACAACCGCGGCCAGAAGACCACCGTGCCGCGGGTCGTCGGCAAGATCCGGCGCACGCGGGCCGTCGAGGTTCGCGACATGCAGTTCCTGCGAGCCAACACTGGCAAGGCCGCCAAGATCACCTTGCCCGGCCCCTTCACCATGGGGCAGCAGGTCAAGGACGAGTTCTACAAGGACGCCGAGGCGATGTGCATGGACTATGCCGCGGCGGTGAACGAGGAGGCGCACGAGCTGGTCAAGGCCGGCGCCGACGTGATCCAGCTCGACGAA
Organism: Alphaproteobacteria bacterium; assembly: GCA_005884705.1. GTDB lineage: Bacteria > Pseudomonadota > Alphaproteobacteria > Reyranellales > Reyranellaceae > Reyranella. The sequence goes on along the minus strand of VBAF01000301.1, from coordinate 100 downwards.
CCGTGGCTGCGCAACAACCCGGAGGAAGCCAAGCGCTACGCCGTCAAGGTGATCAACCGCGCGCTCCAGGGCATCACCGTGCCGACGGTCGTGCATCTCT
>VBAF01000300.1 GCA_005884705.1 Alphaproteobacteria bacterium | reverse complement strand
CGACGACCTGCCGGTCGCCGACAAGAGCAAGATGAACTTCGGCTCGGGCGGCAACAGCAAGGCCAAGGCCTGGCGCGACATCTGGGGCGCCGGCCAGGGCGTCGGCCAGATCTTCGACGCCCCGCCCGCGGCCGAGATCGTGGCCCGGCTCAAGTCGGAATACGACGCCGCCCGCGCCGCCCTGTTCGCCGGCGAGACGGTGCCGACGCGGCTGAAAGAGGCGGCGGAATGACGGCCCTCGGCTGTCATCCCGAGCCTTTGCGCGGGATCTGATCCAGCAAACGTCCCTCGCTTCGGTCCCGACGACACGCTATCTAGCGGGTCGCATGCGTCGACTTTACGACTGGGTGATGCGCCTCGCGCGCCACCGCCACGCGATTCCCGCCATGGGCGTGGTGTCCTTCGCCGAAAGCTCGTTCTTTCCGATTCCGCCGGACGTGATGCTGGTGCCGATGGTGCTGGCCAATCGCAACAAGGCGTTCACGATCGCGGCCGTCTGCACCATCACTTCGGTGCTGGGCGGGCTGCTGGGCTACGCCATCGGGTACTATTTCTTCGAGACGGCCGGCGCCTGGGTGGTCAAGACCTATGGTCTGCAGGCCGGCATGGACAAGTTCCGCGAAGGGTTCGCCGAATGGGGCATCTGGATCATCCTGATCAAGGGCCTGACGCCGATCCCCTACAAGCTGGTGACGATCGCTTCAGGCGCCGCGCACTTTGACCTCTTCACGTTCGTGTGGGCGTCGATCGTGACGCGTGGCGTGCGGTTCTTCGCCGTGGCAGCCTTGTTGTGGAAGTACGGTGAGCCGATCCGGACCTTCATCGAGGAGCGCTTCACGCTGGTGAGCTGGGCGTTCCTGATCGCGCTGGTTGGCGGCTTCGTCGTGGTGCGTTATCTCTTCTAGGCGATCATGCCCAACCTCCCCTACGGAACCCGCCTCGGCCTCGCCGCCGCGCTCGGCAGCCTCTTCCTGCTGGGCGGCGCCTACTACTTCCAGTACGTCGTCGGCCTCGCGCCTTGCGACATGTGCCTATGGCAGCGCTATCCGCACATGCTGGCGATCCTGTTCGGCCTGCTCACCCTGCCGCTGCTGGTCGAACCCAAGGTGGCGCTGGTCTTCGCCCTGGTCGCCGTCATGGCGCTGTTCACCACGTCGGGCATCGGCGTCTATCATGCCGGCGTCGAGCAGCATTGGTGGCAGGGGCCGCAGAGCTGCACCGGCCGCGTGCCGGCCGGCCTGTCGGCCGAGGAGCTGAAGCAATACCTGATGGGCGCCCGCATGGTCCGCTGCGACGAGATTCCCTGGAAGATGTGGAAGATCTCGATGGCCGGCTGGAACGCCATCCTGTCGGGCCTGTTGGCGATCGGGCTGTCGCTCAGCGTGCTGAATCACATCCGGGACAGGCCATGAGCACCGCCGAGCCGCGCAATCCCGGCGATCACGATCGGCGCCAGACGGTCGAGCGGGTGATCCGCGTCGACCAGGCGGGCGAGTTCGGCGCGGTGCGCATCTACGAGGGCCAGCTCGCGGCGCTGCGCTGGACCGGCCGGGCGAGCGGCGAAGCGCACGCCAAGATCGCCGGCATGGCGCGGGCCGAGCGCGAGCATCGCGCGGCGTTCGACCGGCTGATGGCCGAGCGCCGGGTGCGGCCGACCGTGCTGTCGCCGCTGTGGAGCCTGGCGGGCTTCGGGCTCGGCGTCGCCACGGCGCTGATGGGCGACAGAGCGGCGATGGCCTGCACCGTCGCGATCGAGGAGACGATCGACGAGCACTATGCCGCGCAGGCCGCCGCGCTGGGCGACGACGAGGCCGAGTTGCGCACCACCGTCGAGACGTTCCGCGCCGACGAGCTCGCCCATCGCGACGAGGCGCTCGCCGCCGGCGCCGAGCAGGCACCGGCCTATCCGGCGCTGACCGCCGCCATCAAGGCGGGTTCGCGGCTGGCGATCTGGCTGTCGACGCGGATTTGATGGCCCGGCACTAGGCCGGGTCGGTCTCCAGTTCGCTGTCCCAGTACAGGAAGTCGCGCCAGCTTTCGTGCAGATAGCCCGGCGGGAAGGCGCGGCCGTTCTCCTGCAGCTCGATGGTGGTCGGCTCCAACGGGAAGCGCTTCAGCATCATGCCGCTTTCGCGCAGCAGCCGGTTGCCCTTGAGCAGATTGCACGGGCTGCAGGCGGTGACGACGTTGTTCCAGGCCGTGCGGCCGCCGCGCGACTTGGGCACGACATGGTCGAAGGTGAGCTCGTTGGTGGCGAAGTCGCCGCGGCAATACTGGCAGGTGAAGTGGTCGCGCAGGAACACGTTGAACCGCGTGAAGGCCGGCCGCCGCGCCGCGGGCACGTACTCCTTGAGCGCGATCACGCTCGGCAGCCGCATCTCGAACGACGGGCTGTGGATTGTGCGGTCGTATTCGGAAATCACGCTGACCCGGTCGAGGAACACCGCCTTGACCGCGTCCTGCCACGACCAGATCGACAGCGGAAAATACGACAGCGGCCGAAAATCGGCGTTGAGAACCAGCGCGTGGCAGGAC
>VBAF01000299.1 GCA_005884705.1 Alphaproteobacteria bacterium | reverse complement strand
TGGCGCCACAGCAGCGCGCCAATCACTGGCTGCTGCGCCAAGGCTGGATGAACCAGTGGCTCGAGGAGCTGTTCCGCGAGATCCATCCGCGCGCCACGCCCGAGGAGATCGAGAACGACATCAAGCAGAAGCCGCAGGAAGCGACCGCGCGCTATCTCGCCTTCTTGGGCCTGCTCGCCGACGCGATTCATTTCCCGCCGATCAAGCTGGTCGGCGATGCCGAGCGGCCGGGCCGCGGCGCGATCGAGGTCGATCTCGTCCTCGATGTCGGCAACTCGCGGACCTGCGGCCTGTTGATCGAGGCGGCGGGCGAGCTCGGCGTCAACCTCAACGACTCCTATGAGCTCGCGCTGCGCGATCTCTCCCATCCCGAGAGCGTGCACGCGAAGCCGTTCGAATCCCGCGTCGAGTTCGCCCAGGCGTGGTTCGGCAAGAACCATCTGTCGCGCCTCGGCGGCCGCGCTGATGCCTTCGTGTGGCCGACCATGACACGGGTCGGTCCCGAGGCGACGCGACTTGCCTCGCGCCGCCGCGGCACCGAGGGCAATACCGGCATGTCGAGCCCCAAGCGCTATCTGTGGGACGAGGAGCCGCAGACTCGCGAATGGCGCTTCAACGTCGCCTATGCCCAGGACCAGACGGCGATGCCGGCCGCCGCCGGCCCGATGGCCCAGCTGGTGAACCAGAAGGGCGAGCCGCTGCATCTGGTCGAGCCGGAAGCCGACTCGGCCGACCATCTGCCGGTGTTCGAGCCGCTCTACTCGCGCTCCTCGATCATGACCTTCGTGCTGACCGAGATCCTGCTGCAGGCACTCACCCTGATGAACTCGCCGCAGCAGCGCGGCCGGCGCGCCCATGCCGAGACACCGCGCCGTCTGCGCCGCATCGTGCTCACCCTGCCGACCGGCATGCCGCTCGCCGAGCGCCTGATCTTCCGCAAGCGCGCCGAGGCTGCGCGCGATCTGGTCTGGATGATGCTGGGCTGGAAGCTCGACGATGCCGCCGCACCCGCGCCGCGCGTGCTGACCGACTGGGACGAGGCGAGCTGCACCCAGCTCGTCTATCTCTACACCGAGGTCGCACGCAATTTCGGTGGCGACGCCCGCCGCTTCTTCCAGATCGCCGGCAAGAAGCGCGGCAAGCCGGCCGACGGCACGCTGTCGATCGGCAGCATCGATGTCGGCGGCGGCACCACCGACCTGATCATCAACAATTATCGCCTCGAGGGCGCCGGCACGTCGGTGACGCTGTTCCCCGAGCAGAAGTTCCGCGAGGGCTTCAACGTCGCGGGCGACGACATCCTGCTGCGGGTGGTCCAGGGCCATGTCCTGCCGCCGATCGAGGCGGCGCTGCGCGCATCAGGCATCGCCAATCCGGCCGACCTGATGGCCGAGCTGGTCGGCGGCGACCGCGGTGGCGAGGACGTGATCCAGCGCAATCTGCGCCAGCAGTTCGCGCTGCAGATCGCCCAGCCGATTGCGCTCGAGCTGCTGCGTGCCGGCGAGACCTACGACCCGACCTCCGGTGCGCTGGCCGCCGAGCCGCGGCCCTACGACTCCTTCTTCCCCGGCGGCGCCAAGCCATCGGCCGAGGTCGTGGCGTTCGTGAACGAGGCCGCCCGCAAGCGCGGCGCCAAGGACTTCGACCTCAAGGCGACGGTCTTCCCGGTCGACCTGCCCGGCCTCGACAAGACGGTGCGGGCCGAGATGGCGCGCGTGCTGGCGCCGCTTGCCGAGATCGTGCACGCCTACGACTGCGACATCCTGCTGCTGTCGGGCCGGCCCTCGCGGCTGCCCGCCATCCGCTCGCTGCTGATGGAACTGCTGCCGTTGCCGCCGGAGCGCCTGATCGCCCTGCACGAATATCGCGTCGGCGCCTGGTATCCGTTCCGCGACGCGCGGCTCTGCGTCGAGGATCCCAAGACCACCGTCGCGGTTGGCGCCATGATCGCCGCGCTGGCGCAGTCGCAGCTGCCGGACTTCTCGTTCCGCTCCGACCTGCTGCGCTCCAAGAGCATCGCCAAGTTCATCGGCAAGCTCGATGGCGGCGGCCGCCTGCAACGCGAGGACCTGGTCTACAGCGATGTCGATCTAGACAATCGCGAGTACGAGCTGCCGGAAGTCGCCTTCGAGTTCCGCGGGCCGATGTGGCTTGGCGCCCGCCAGCTCGACCTGGTGCGTTGGCCGGCAGCGCGGCTCTACGCGCTGGAGTTCGCCAAGCCGGAATTCGCCGAGCGTCACGCCCGCGAGACGCCGTTCAGGATCGCGCTGGCGCGCGTCAAGCCCAAGGACAAGGACTCGGGCGACGTCGAGCGCTTCCGCCTCCGCCAGGTGACCAACCGAGACGGCCGCGCCGTGGCGCTCGATCGGCTCACGCTTCGTCTTCAAACCTTGCCGCGCCGGGAGGGCTACTGGCTCGACACCGGCATGCTCAAGACAGGTTAAGCAATGGACACCGTCGATCTCAAACTGGCCCAGGACTGCGAATCGCTGGCTGTTGCCGCGAGCGAAGGCGTCAACTGGCTCAAGGACGCCGCCAACCAGTCACCGACCGTGGCGCAGCAGGCGCCGTCGCTGATCAGCGAGCTGCAGAAGGTTCGCAACCAGAGCCGCAAGCTCGCCCGCGCCGCCCGCCGCCGCATGTGCGCCGGCGTGTTCGGCCCGAGCCAGGCCGGCAAGTCCTACCTCGTCTCGATCCTGGCGAGCCGCGACGGCCGCCCGCTGCAGGCGCGCTTCGGCGACAGGACCTACGACTTCCTGCGCGACATCAACCCGCCGGGCAACCGCGAGTCGACCGGCCTGGTCACGCGCTTCGGCCTTGGCCTCAGCGACGTCACGCCCGATTTCCCGGTGCGGGTGCGGCTTCTCACCCAGACCGACATCGTCAAGATCCTGGGCAATTCCTTCCTGCTCGACTTCGATCACCAGAAGGCCGCCTTCGAGCGGCCGGACGGCACGGCGATCCGCAAGCGCCTGGCCGAACTGCGTACCCAGGTGCTGCCCAAGCCGCCGGGCGATCTCGACGCCGACGACGTGCTCGACCTGATCGAGTATTTCGACACCTTCTTCGCCGGCGTCACCGCCGAGCTGCGCACCGAGTATTGGCGCGAGGCGATCGAGCTGGCGCCGCGTCTGAGCGGCCGCGACCGCGCTAAGCTGTGGTCGGTGCTGTGGTACGACTTCCAGCCCTTCACCGATCTCTATCTGACGCTTTACGAGGGCCTCGAGAAGCTCGCCTTCGCGCCCGAGGCGCTCTTGGGCATGGACGCGCTGATCCCGCGCGAGAAGAGCATCGTCGACGTGCTGACTCTCGACAAGCTCGGCGCCGACGCCGCCGACACGCTGCTGGTGCGGCCCAAGCAAGCCGACCGCCAGACCTCGCCGGACGCCCGCCTGCCGCGCTCGCTAGTCTGTGCGCTGACCGCCGAGCTCAGCGTCGCGATCGCCGAGAAGCCGTGGGACTTCTTCG
>VBAF01000298.1 GCA_005884705.1 Alphaproteobacteria bacterium | reverse complement strand
CCGACGGCATGGTGAGCCACGTGCTGGATTGAGGCGCCGGTGGCGAACTGCCGCGGTGCCTCTGCAGCAGATCACCACAGTCGTTGAAGAACGAGTCGTATGCGGCTAGCGCGTGCTCCCCTCCCCCTCGTGGGGAGGGGTTGGGGGTGGGGGGCTCGAAGGGCGACCTTGGTATTGGGCTGAAGCCAGATGATGCACTACGCGGCCGTTGGTCCTGTGGGTTCACCCCACCCCTAACCCCTCCCCATCAAGGGGAGGGGGATCCTGTCGCGCATGCTTCACCGTTTGAGCTTCAAGGGCCCTGAGAAAGTGTGCAAGACGACCGCGCAGCACTGTCATTGATGCGAGGAGGACAGGAGCGACAATGCCCTTGCCCGTGCAATTGAAGGACGTCGTCGGTGAAATGGAGATTGGCGGTAACGAGTGGACTGCTTACGTCAATCGCAAGACAGGAGAGCTCACGTCGTTCCCCAACGACCTCTTGAGGTACGAAGGTGAGGCCGGGACAGCTGTTGGCGAGTGGGATGAGGAAATGGCGGCGGACTACAAGAGAGTCCTCGACAGCCAGGACTTCATTGGGCTTCCAGGCGAGTACGAGATCCAGGAATACGCCATCATGGAGCGCTTCTGCCTCTCGGTCGACAGCCAGCAGCATCGCGGGCGGCTGCTCGACGCCATCAGGGGCAAAGGCGCGTTCCGGCGCTTCAAGGACCTCGCCCTCAGACTCGGCGTCATCGAGGACTGGTATCGCTATCGCGAGGAAGCCCTCAAGAGGATCGCCGCCGAGTTTCTGCATGCCGAAGGCATACCTTTCGTCGATGACAGCCCCGGCAGAGCGCCCTGAGGCTCTGCAGCGCGCGGCGGCTCACTTCTTCTCGACGTTCCAGAACACGGTCGGACCGGCCGCGATGAAGCCGGTGACGTTCTTGCGCGCTGCCGACACGATCAGGAATTGGCCGAGGTTGATGTGCGAGGTGATCTCGATCGATCGCACCTGGATGGCATCGGCGAGTGTCTTCTGCTTCGCAGGGTCCGTCTCGCGCGCATACTTGTCACGCAGCATCTCCATCTCCGCATCGCACGGCCAACCGGGCCATCCCTTCTCGCAGCCGGCGTTGAAGGTGCTCGCCGTGATCGGGTCCAATCCGTCAAGCGACGTCGGCGAGGTGATGAACGCGTGCCAGCCGCCCTTGTCGATTGCGTCGCGCTTGGCGCGCCGGGCCACCAGCGTCTGCATGTCCATCGACTGCATGTCGACCTTGAAGCCGGCCTTCTCCATGAGTTGTTTGGCCACGGGTGCCACGTTGGCCAGGACGTGCAGATCGGTCGAGTGCATGAGGACGATCGGCGTGCCGTCGTAGCCGGCGTCCTTCAGCACGGCCCTCGCCTTCTCGAAGTTCGAGGTGAGCAGCCCGTCCATGCCCGCGGCCGACTCGAGTCTAGTGCCGCAGATGAACTGGGAGCGGCACACCTTGTAGTGCTCGGAATCTCCAATCGCGGCCCTCAGAAAGTCCTCCTGATTGAGCGCATACCAGAGCGCGCTGCGGATCTTGGGATCGTCGAAGGGCTTGTTCAGGTGATTGGGGCGGAAGAAATACAAGCTGCCGAGCGGATTGAGCGTCCACATCTTGATGTTGGCATCCGCCTTGAGGAGCGGATGCAGGTCGTGCGACGGCTGCTCGATGAAGTCGATCTCGCCGGCGAGGAGCGCGTTGACCGCCTGCTGCTGATCGGAGATGGCGCGCCATTCGACCCGGTCGACCTTGACGACCTTGCCGCCGGCCAGGCCCGACGCCGGCTCCGGGCGCGGCTTGTACTTCGGGTTCTTGATGTAGACGTGCTTTTCGCCCGGCTTGGACTCGGCGTTCACGTAGATGAATGGCCCGGAGCCGACCGTGCTGTCGATTTGCTTGAACGGGTCGGTCTCGGCCACTGCCTTGGGCATCATGAAGGGCGTGTTCGAGCTCGGCTTGCCGAGCGAGTCGAGCACCAGACCGTAGGGCTCCTTGAGTTTCAGGGTGAACGTTTTGTCGTCGACGGCCTTGAGCTCGGCGACGAAATCCTTGAGCTTCTGGCCCATTGGATCGCGCGCCATCCAGCGATTGACCGAGGGCACGCAGTCCGCGGAGGTGACGGGCTTGCCGTCATGCCATTCCAGGCCGTCGCGCAGGGTAAAGGTCCACAGCATCTTGTCGGCCGAGACCTCATATTTCGCCAGCATCTGCGGCTTGACGACGTTGTTCTCGTCGATCGCGAGCAGCGTGTCATAGATCATGTAGCCGTGGTCGCGCGTAACGTAGGCCGTCGTCTGGATCGGATCGAGGATGGTCAGGTTGCCGTTGCGCACGTAGCGCAGCACCTTGGTGGCAGCCGCTGCGGGACGCATGGTGGCCGCCAGCGTCGCGCCGGCCGCCAGCGTCCCGAGTTCACGGCGCTTGATCGGTTTCGTCATCATCGAAGCTCCCTCTCATTTGCTTTGTTTTGTGCAGGAGAGCGGCGCCCGGCCGCTCTCCTTCCTCGCGCTATTTCTTCGAGATGTTCCAGAACACCGGGGCCGGCGAGATCATCGTTCCGTCGATGTTGCTGCGCATCGCCTGGGGTGCGTACCACTGGCCGAGATTGACGTGCGTCGGATGATCGACCCAATACTTCTGGAGGTCGATCGCGATCTGCTTCTGCTTCGCCGGATCGGTCTCCTTGGCGAACTGGTCGCGCATCTTCTCGATGGTCTCGTCGCACGGCCAGCCGAACATCGCCTTGTCGCAGGCTGCGTTGAAGAAGCCTGCCATCACCGGATTGAGGATGTCGGCGGCGGTCCACGAGGTCAGCATGAGGTTCCAGCCACCCTTGTCGACCGGGTCCTTCTTGACCCGGCGGCCGACGACCGACTGCCAGTCCGACGACTGCATGTCGACCTTGAAGCCTGCCGCCTCGAGCTGGGACTTGGCGACCGGCGCGAGGTTGGTCAGCACCTGCAGGTCGGTCGACTGCAGCAGCACCACCGGCGTGCCGTCGTAGCCTGCTTCCTTCACCAGCTCCTTGGCCTTGGCGGAGTTCTGGTTCAACACGTCCTTCATGCCCTCTTCGCTGGCCAGCGGCGTGCCGCAGATGAAGACCGGCTTGCAGAGCTTGTAGTACTTCGAATCGCCGATCGTAGCCTTGAGGAAGTCCTCCTGGCCGAAGGCGACCATCACGGCGTGACGGATCTTGGCGTTGTCGAACGGCTTCTGGATCTGGTTGAAGCGTATCACGTACTGATTGCCGAGCGGATTGGCGTCGACGATCTTGATGCCCTTGTCCTTGGCGAGCAGCGGCAGCAGATCGTGGCCCGGCGACTCGATCATGTCGATCTCGGCATTGCCGAGCGCCGCCACCTGGGTCTGCACGTCGGGCATGGCGATCCACTCGACCCGGTCGACTTTGACGACCTTGCCGCCGGCCAGGCCGGAGGGCGGCTCGGCACGCGGCTTGTACTTGGTGTTCTTGGTGAACACGACCTTCTCGCCGGGCTTCCACTCGTTGGCGATGAACAGGAAAGGACCG
>VBAF01000297.1:1308-5111 GCA_005884705.1 Alphaproteobacteria bacterium | reverse complement strand
CATGACGTAGTGGCGGTCGGCCACCGTGGCGGCGAAGCGGAAATTCTGCTCGACCAGCAGGATGGTGAAGCCGCGCGCCTTGAGCTGGCGGATGACGTCGCCGATCCGCTGCACGATCACCGGCGCGAGGCCTTCGGTCGGCTCGTCGAGCAGCAGCATGTTGGCGCCGGTGCGCAGGATGCGGCCGATCGCCAGCATCTGCTGCTCCCCGCCCGACAGCTTGGTGCCCTGGCTGCGCCGGCGCTCCTTGAGGTTCGGGAAGAGCTGGTAGATCTCGTCCAGGCTCATGCCGCCCGGCTTGACCTGCGGCGGCAGCAGCATGTTCTCCTCGACATTGAGGCTGGAGAAGATGCCGCGCTCTTCCGGACAGTAGCCGAGGCCGAGCCGGGCGATGACGTTCGATGGTTGCCGGATGGTCTGCTGGCCGGCGAACGTCACCGAGCCGGTGCGCCGCTCGACGATGCCCATGACCGACTTCAGGGTCGTGGTCTTGCCCGCGCCGTTGCGGCCGAGCAGCGTCACCAGCTCGCCGCGGCCGATCTCAAGCCCGACGCCATGCAGGATGTGCGATTCGCCGTACCAGGCCTGCAGGCCTTCGACTTTGAGCAATGTCTCAGCCATGGCCGGTCCCGACATAGGCTTCGACGACCTGCGGGTTCTTCGACACCGTGGCGTAGGGGCCCTCGGCCAGCACCTCGCCGCGCGCCAGCACGGTGATGGTATCGGATAGGTCGGCGACCACGCTCATATTGTGCTCGACCATCAATACGGTGCGGTCCTTGGCGACGGTGCGGATCAGCGCCGTGACGCGCCGGATGTCCTCCTGGCCGAGGCCCGCCATCGGCTCGTCGAGCAGCATCATCTCGGGATCGAGCGCCAGCGTCGTGGCGATCTCGAGCGCGCGCTTGCGGCCGTAGGGCAGCTCGACCGCCGGCAGCTCGGCGAAAGCCGACAGGCCGACCGCCTCGACGAGCTCGAGCGCGCGGGGGTTGAGGTCGTCGAGCACGCGCTCGGACCGCCAGAAGAAAAAGGAATTGCCGCGCTTGCGCTGCAGGGCGACCCGCACGTTTTCGCGCACCGAGAGATGGGGAAAGACGGCCGAAATCTGGAAAGAGCGCGCCAGCCCCATGCGGGCGATGGCAGCAGTCGAGGAGCCGGTGATATCGCGGCCGTTGAAGCGGATGCGGCCAGCCGTCGGTGTCAGGAAATGGGTCAAGAGGTTGAAGCAGGTGGTCTTGCCCGCCCCGTTGGGCCCGATCAGCGCATGGATGGTATGGCGCCTAATACTCAGGCTGACGTTCTTGACCGCGACAAATCCCTTGAACTCCTTGGTGAGCCCTTGCGCCTCCAGGATTATTTCTTCCGCCATTCACCCCCCTTGGGGCGCGACTTAAACGGAGGTTCGTGCCGCTGTCCAGCACTGGCGTCCGTGTAACGCCGAGGCTAAATTTCGCGCCTCTGCGGCCTTGGCCGCGTTTGGGAGGACTAGAGTATGAAAGTTGGAAACGCTCTCCGATATGCGGGCGTTGTCGCGGCCGCGCTTGGCCTGACGGCCGTTGGCCTTGCTGCGATTGCGCAGGCACAGACGCCGGGCCCGCTGAAGATCGCGGTGATGGACGGCTTCTCGGGCGTTTATGGCGATCTCACGGCCGGCGAGGTCGAGGCCATGCAGATGGCCATCGAGGATGTCGGCGGCAAGGTCAACGGCCGCTCGGTCGAGATCCTGTCGGCCGACCATCAGACCAAGCCCGATGTCGGCGCTGCGATCGCGCGCAAGTGGTACGACGTCGACGGTGTGAAGATGATCACCGGGCTGGGCACTTCCTCAGTGGCGCTCGCCGTGCGCAAGGTCGCCCAGGAAAAGGGCCTGATCGACATCAACACCGGTGCGGCCTCGGCCGACCTCACCGGACCGGCCTGCTCAGAGACCGGCGCGCACTGGGTCTACGATACCTACTCTCTGGCCCACGTGACCGGCGAGGCGCTGGTGAAGGCGGGTGGCGACAGCTGGTACTTCCTCACCGCCGACTATGCCTTCGGCCATGCGCTCGAGCGCGACGTGTCGGAAGTGGTGAAGGCGGCAGGCGGCAAGGTCCTTGGCTCTGTCCGTCATCCGCTCGACACGCAGGACTTCTCGTCCTTCCTGCTGCAGGCCCAGGCCTCCAAGGCCAAGATCATCGGACTGGCCAACGCCGGTCAGAACACCATCAACTCGATCAAGCAGGCGGGCGAGTTCGGCATCGTCAAGGGCGGCCAGAAGCTCGCCGGCCTGCTGGTCTTCGCGACCGACGTGCAGTCGCTCACGCTGCCCGTCGCGCAGGGCCTGGTGCTGACCGAGTCGTTCTACTGGGATCTCAACGACGAAACCCGCGCCTGGACCAAGCGCTATCGCGCCAAGAAGGACCGCCTGCCGTCGATGCTGACCGCCGGCGTCTACAGCTCGACTCTGCATTACCTCAAGGCCGTGCAGGCGGTGGGCTCCGACGACGACGCCAAGAAGGTGATGGCCAAGATGCGCGAGCTGCCGATCAACGACGTCATGACCAAGAACGGCAAGCTGCGCGAGGACGGCCGCGTGGTGCGCGACATGTACCTGTTCCAGGTGAAGGCGCCGTCTGAATCCAAGGGCAAGGACGACATCTACAAGCTGATCGCCACCGTGCCCGGCGACAAGGCCTACCGTCCGCTCAACGAGGGCAAGTGCCCGTTCGTGAAGAGCTGAGCTTTTCCGCCATCGGATCGGAGAAGGGCGCCGCGAGGCGCCCTTCTCTTTGCACCGCGCACCTGCCTTAATGCGGCACCATGGGAGTGACGCCGACGTGACCGTACAGGACCGCCCGCTGGTTGATCGACCGCTGAAGGGCGCATGGGGCATGACCGCCCTGCTCTTCCTCTTCATGCTGATCAACTTTGCCGACAAGGTCGTGGTCGGGCTGGCGGCACAGCCGATCATGAAGGAGCTCGGCCTCGATCCCAAGCAGTTCGGCCTGATCGGCTCGTCGTTCTTCTTCCTGTTCGCGGTTTCCGCCGTGGCTGTCGGCTTCCTGAGCAACAGGATACAGACCCGCAACACCTTGCTGGTCATGGCGATCGTCTGGTCGGTCGTGCAATTCCCGATGCTGGGCACGGTCAGCCTCGAAGTGCTGATCGCCTGCCGCGTCATCCTGGGCGCCGGCGAAGGCCCGGCCGCGCCGGTCGCGACTCACGCCATCTACAAGTGGTTCCCCGACCAGCTGCGCGGCTTGCCGACGGCGATCATCGCCCAGGGCTCCGCGCTCGGCGTGATCGTCGCGGTGCCGGTGCTCAACTGGATCATCGTCAACCATTCCTGGCACTGGGCGTTCGGCGCGCTCGGCGTGGCCGGCCTGCTGTGGTCGGTGGCCTGGCTGTTCCTCGGCCGGGAAGGCACGCTGGTCGACGCGCCGGTCGGCGATGCCGGCGCCGACGGGCGCATTCCCTATCGCCATCTGCTCACCTGCCCCAGCATCATCGCCGCCTGCTGCGCCGGCTTCGCGAGCTACTGGGGGCTTGCGCTCGGGCTCACCTGGTTCACGTCGTATCTCGTATCCGGCCTCGGCTTCACGCAGAAGGTCGGCGGCAATCTCAGCATCCTGCCCTGGGTGTTCGGCCTCGTCGTCGTGCTGACCGGCGGCTACCTCTCGCAACGCTGGAAGTCGACCGGCGGGTCGAGCCGGCTCTCGCGCGGCCTGTTTCCGGCTGCGACCGTCACGCTCGGCGGCTGCATCCTGCCGTTCGTGGCCGCGATGCCGGGACCGGAATACAAGGTCGCGCTGCTGGTGGCG
>VBAF01000297.1:0-1229 GCA_005884705.1 Alphaproteobacteria bacterium | reverse complement strand
CGGCATGCTGGCCATCACCACCTCGATCGTGACCCTGGCGGGCGTGATCGCGCCCTTCGCCATGGGTTCGATGATCGAGAAATCCGCGACGCCGATGGCCGGCTACGAAAGCGGCTTCACTATCCTCGGTTTCCTGCTGCTCGCCGGCGGCATCATCGGCATGCTGTTCATCCGCCCCGAAGCCGACCGCAAACGCCTGGCCGCGCATGCCGTCGCGGGCCCGGCGCTGCGCGCCCAACCGATCCGTGCCTGAAAGGAGAGCCCATGAGCCGTACCGTGTCGCGCCGCCCATCATCCCATCGCTCCCCGTGACGCCCGCCCTGGCCAGTGGCGCCGTCCGCGCCGAAGAATCGGTCGGTCTGGTCGAAACCAGGCAATTCGACACCAGGGACTTCCGACTGCAGAGCGGCGCCGTGCTGCCCGAAATGACCATCGCCTACGAGACCTACGGCAAGCTGGCGCCCGACGGCCGCAACGCCGTGCTGCTCACCCACGGCTTCACGTCGAGCCAGCACATGGCCGGCCGCTCGGGCGCGAACGGCGCCGAGGGCTCGTGGGACGGACTGGTCGGACCGGGCAAGGCGATCGACACCGACCGGCTCTACGTCGTGTCGTCCAACATGCTGGGCTCGTCCTACGGCTCGACCAGCCCGGCGCACAAGAACCCGGCGACCGGCAAGCCCTATGGCCCGGACTTCCCCGACATCACGCTGGTCGACATCGTCAATGCGCAGAAGGCGCTGCTCGACAGCCTCGGCGTCAAGCACCTGGTCGCCGTCGCCGGCCCCTCGTTCGGCGGCTACCAGACCTTCCAATGGGGCGTCACCCATCCCGACTTCATGGACGGGCTGGTGGCGGTGGTCAGCGCGCCGAAGGGGTCCGGCGGCGAGGCGGCCGTGAAGTCGCTGGTCGACCAGCTCGCCAAGGATCCCAACTGGAACGGCGGCTGGTACTACGACAAGGGCGGCATCCAGGCGGTGATGACCGAGATGCGGATCGCCACGCTGAAGCGCTATGGCATTGACGAGCAGCTCGCGGACACGTTTCCCGACAAGGCGGCACGCGAGGCCGAGATCAAGCAGCGCGCCGAGAGCTGGTCGACGGTGTTCGACGGCAATTCGCTGGTGACCTTGCGCAAGGCGAGCGTCCGCTTCGACATCGAGAAGGACATGGCGAGGATCAAGGCCAAGCTCCTCTATGTGCTGTCGCGCACCGACAAGCTCTTCCCG
>VBAF01000296.1 GCA_005884705.1 Alphaproteobacteria bacterium | reverse complement strand
GCTTGCCCTGGTCGGCCGTTTCCGCGAGATCGTGCTGACTCATTCCAGCGGCGGCAGCCTCGCCCTGATCGAGCCGGTCTGCGCGGCGCTTGCCTTCATCGCCATGGCGCCGGCGCTCGGCATGAACCGGACCGACCTGCCGCTGATCTTCCGCATCCTGCGCGCGCCGTTCGTCTGGAGCCTCTGGCTGTTCCGGGCCGGCGTCGGCCTGTGGCGTGGCCGGCCGCAGTCCTTCGACGGCCCGGACGAGCCGCCGGCGCCGGAGATCGGCTATGCCGAGATTCCGGGTGAGATCGACGCCAGCCAGTACGATCCCGCCCATTTCGAGAGCGGGCGCTTCGAGCAGATCCCGATCGAGGGCGCGCCCTTGCCGCCGCCCGACACCCTGCTGGTCGACGCGCCGAACGCGCCGATCGAGCGGCCCGCGCCCGAGATTCCACCGGCCCCCGCGCCGCTCCAGTGGTCGAGTCGGTGGTCGAGCGCACCTTGTTCGATCGCCTGGCCGGCAGCTTCCGCATCGAGCCGATCCTGGGGCGCCTGCGCCCCACCGCGCCGCCGCCGGACCCGTTCGACGCCGAGCGGCTGCCGCCGCCGGCATTCCCGCCGGAACCCGACGTCGAGGCATCGGCCGAGACCGAGGAGAGCGACGAGAACCCGTTCACGCCCGACACGCTGCTCACCGAGCCGCCGGCCGAAGTCGCGGCGCCCGGCGTCAAGATCGTGCCGCGCAAGTCGGCCGCGGCGCAGGGCAAGCGCGCGGCCAGGGCCGGCCAGCGCGAGCTCGACCTCGGCGTTGGCGAGTACCATCTGCCGCCGCTCGATCTCCTGTCGCTGCCGTCGCGCGTCTCGACCGAGACCAAGATCGACGAGGGCGCGCTGGAGCAGAATGCGCGCCTGCTCGAGACGGTGCTCGAGGATTTCGGCGTCAAGGGCCAGATCGTCAAGGTGCGGCCGGGCCCCGTGGTCACGCTCTACGAGCTCGAGCCCGCGCCCGGCACCAAGGCGAGCCGCGTGATCGGCCTGGCCGACGACATCGCCCGCTCGATGAGCGCGGTCTCCGCGCGCGTCGCCACCGTGCCCGGCCGCAACGTGATCGGCATCGAGCTGCCCAACGCGCGGCGCGAGACGGTGTTCCTGCGCGAGCTCCTGTCGACGCGCCACTACGAGGACAACCGGCTCGGCCTGCCGCTGGCGCTGGGCAAGGATATCGGCGGCGATCCGGTGATCGCCGACCTCGCGCGCATGCCGCATCTGCTGATCGGCGGCACCACCGGCTCGGGCAAGTCGGTGGCGGTCAACACCATGATCCTGTCGCTGCTCTACCGGCTGTCGCCGGACAAGTGCCGCTTCATCATGATCGATCCCAAGATGCTGGAGCTCAGCGTCTACCAGGATATTCCGCATCTGCTCACGCCGGTCGTCACCGAGCCGCGCAAGGCGATCGTCGCCTTGAAGTGGGTGGTGCGCGAGATGGAGGACCGCTATCGCGCGATGAGCGCCCAGGGCGTGCGCAACATCGCGGGCTACAACGAGAAGCTCGGCGAGGCGCGCAAGAAGGGCGTGTCGCTGGTGCGCAAGGTGCAGACCGGCATCGATCCCGAGACGCGCCGGCCGATCTTCGAGGACGAGGAGATCGATCTCGATCCGCTGCCCTTCATCGTGGTGATCATCGACGAGATGGCCGACCTGATGCTGGTCGCCGGCAAGGAGATCGAGGCGGCCGTGCAGCGGCTGGCCCAGATGGCGCGCGCCGCCGGCATCCACGTCATCATGGCCACGCAGCGGCCGTCGGTCGACGTCATCACCGGCACCATCAAGGCCAACTTCCCGACCCGCATCTCCTTCCAGGTGACGTCGAAGATCGACAGCCGCACCATCCTGGGAGAGCAGGGCGGCGAGCAGCTGCTGGGCCAGGGCGACATGCTCTACATGGCGGGCGGCGGCAAGATCGCCCGCGTGCACGGGCCGTTCGTCAGCGACGGCGAGGTCGAGGACGTGGTGCGTCATCTGCGGGCGCAGGGCACGCCGGCCTACATCGAATCGGTGACCGACGATCCCGACGGCGAAGACGGCGGCGGCGGGCTGCCGGGCGACGGCGAGGAGGGCGAGAGCGACCAGCTCTACGACCAGGCGATCGCGCTGGTCGCCCGCGAGCGCAAGTGCTCGACCAGCTTCATCCAGCGCTACCTGCAGATCGGCTACAACCGCGCCGCCCGCATCGTCGAGCGCATGGAGAAGGAGGGCGTGGTCAGCGCCGCCAACCATGTCGGCAAGCGCGAGGTCCTGGCCCGCGACATCGACGACAGGACGCGGTAATCCGCGTCGGGACGCGGTAGCGCCACGCTATTCCGGCTTGATGCCCAGGTCCTTGATCAGCTTGCCCCAGCGCGTCGTCTCGTTCCTGAAGAAAGCGGCGAAGGATTGCGGGCTGTCGCCGACCCCCTCGGCGCCGAGCGTGGCGAGCTGTTGCTTCACCTCGGGCTTGGCCAGCACCTTCGCCAGCTCGGCCTGCAGGCGGGCGACGACCTCGGGCGCGATGCCCTTAAGCCGTTCCAGCCGATCATCTCGTAGTCCGGCACGCCTGCCTCGATCATGGTCTGCAGCTCAGGCTCGAGCGGCGATCGCGTGCGGCTGGTGATGGCGAGCGCGCGCATCTTGCCGCCGCGCACGAACGGCATGGTGCCGGGCACGTTCTCGATCATCATCGAGAGCTGGCCGGCGGCGAGATCGGCCAGCGCCGGCGCGCCGCCCTTGTACGGCACGTGGGTGATGTCGACCTTGGCTTTCGCCTTGAACAGCTCGGTGGCCAGGAAGGGCGTGCTGCCGATGCCGCCGGAGCCGTAGTTGAGCTGCCCGGGCTTGGCCTTGGCCAGCGCCACCAGCTCGGCGACCGACTTGGCCGGCACCGAGGGATGGACGACCAGCAGCAGCGGGTTGAACGGCGTCTGGGCATAGAGGTAGGCGTTCACCGCCAGGAACGAGCTGCCGAGCAGCACCGTGTAGCCGTCGGGCGCCGCCTTGGCGACGATGTCGGCGCCGAGATTGCCGCCGGCACCCGGCCGGTTGTCGATCACGATCTGCTGGCCGAGGCCGGCGCTGAGATGCTGGCTGACCAGGCGCGCCAGGATGTCGGAGATGCCGGCACCGGCGGAGAACGGCACGACCAGCCGGATCGGCCTGGTCGGCCAGGTTTGGGCGGCCGCGACGCGCGGCAGGGCGGCCGCGACCGCCGAGATGAGAAGGGCACGGCGGCTAGGTCGGATTGTCATGGGTGCTCCCGGCGCCAAGGCTCGCAACTACCATGCCATAGCGCTCGTCCCGCAGGCGAGCCGTTCCAGGTCGCGAGGGTGCTGGCACGCCTGATCAGTGGGCACGCCCATCGCTTTTCCGGATCGTCGCACGGGGCGGCTATGGCCGTGAGTGGCGACCGACACGGCACCATGATCGAGGTCCATCCCTTACTTCGAGAGTTTGGCCGACGGGTCTCTAGCGGTCGTTCACGACGATGACGCCACGGGCGGCCACGACTAGCGCCACCCGCCTTCCGCGACCGAGCGGCCGGTCGACCCGGGGACAGGTGGCAAACAGCGTACCGATCTCGGTCTCGATCGAATATTCCATGTGGCTGCCGAGGTAGCTCGCTTTGGCGATCGTTCCGGCCAGCGCCCCCGGGGGCCCGGGGGCAGCCTCCACCGTGATCGCTTCCGGTCGGATGGCGACCGTGGCTTCGCCGTCGGGAGCCGATTCGTCGGCGAGCTCGATCTCGGCGTCGCCCAGTTTCACGCGCACCCGCTGGGGGTCGAGCCGCCGCACTTGGCCGCGCGCCGGGTTCGATTCGCCCATGAATCGCGCGAGGAACGGCGTGGCGGGATGCTCGTAGAGATCGCGGGGATCGCCTTGCTGTTCGATGCGCCCGGCATTCATGACGATGATGCGGTCGGACACCGCCATCGCCTCCTGCTGGTCGTGCGTGACATAGACCACGGTGAGGCCGAGCCGCTGCTGCAGCTCCCGGATTTCCTCGCGCATCTGCCGGCGCAGGCGGGTGTCGAGGTTGCTGAGCGGCTCGTCGAACAGCAGGACCGCCGGCTTCAGCACCAGCGCCCGAGCCACCGCGACGCGCTGCTGCTGGCCGCCCGACAATTCCGAGGGCTGGCGCCGCCCATAGCCTTCGAGACCGACCTGGGCCAGTGCCCCGAGCGCCTGCTTTTCCGCTGCGTCACGGCCGAGGCCGGAGCGCCGCAGGCCGTAGCAGACGTTTTCCAGCACGCTCATATGCGGGAACAGGGCGTAGGACTGGAACACCATGCTGACGTCGCGCTCGGTGGCGCCCAGGCTGGTGACGTCGCGGCCGGCGAGCAGGATGCGGCCCTCGCTCGGCAGCTCGAGGCCGGCGATCAGGCGCAGGGTCGTGGTCTTGCCGCAGCCGGACGGGCCGAGCAGCGTCACCAGCGTGCCGGCTTGCACGGTGAAGCTCACCCCGGCAACGGCGGTCGAGGGGCCGTAGCGCTTCACGACGTTTCGGAATTCGACGCTCATGCGCGGCCTCCCGGAATTGGTACGGCGCGGCCTGCCGCCAGCGGCAGCGCGCGGCGGCCGAGCCGGCGCTCGCCGACCACCAGCTGGATCAACAGGATCGCCAGCAGCATCAGCAGGATCAGCGCGCAGCTGTAGGCGATCGCCAGTCCATAGTCGCCGTTGATCACGCGCAGGATGATGTAGGTCGTCGCCAGCTCGTACTCTGCCGTCACCAGGAACACCACGGCGCTCACCGTCGTCACGGCCCGCACGAAACCGTAGACGAGCGCTGCCACGACGGCCGGCCGCAGGAGCGGCAGGACGACGTAGAGCAGGGTGTGCGGCGCGCGGGCGCCCAGGGTGGCCGAGGCCTCGTCGAGGCTGCGGTCGATCTGGCTCATGGCCGCCATGCCGGCGCGCACGCCGACCGGCATGTTGCGGAACACGAAGCACAGCACGATGATCAGCGCGGTGCCGGTGATCTCGAGCGGCGGCACGTTGAACGCAAAGACATAGGCCACGCCGATCACCGTGCCGGGCACCGCGAAGGACAGCATGGTCGCGAACTCCAGCGCCGCCCGTCCGGCGAAGCGCTGGCGCACCAGCAGCCAGGCCGCGATCAGGCCGAGCGCGGCGGTGAGCGGCGCCGCGATCGCGGCGAGCTTGACCGTCGTCCAGAACGAGTTCCAGGCGGCCCCCGTCCAGATCAGGCCGTCGGCGGTGTGCTCGACGGCGAAGGCCTTCACATAGTGATCGAAGGTCGGCGTGTAGTCGCGGCCCCACACCTTGACCAGCCCGCCGACGAAGGCGAAGCCGTAGAGCAGCAGGGTGAACGCTGCCCATGGCAGCGCGATCCATTCAGCGACCCGCCGGGCGCGGTCGGGCAGCGGCGTGGCGAGGCCGCCATCGCCCTTGCCGGAGATGGTCGCGTAGGAACGAGTGCCGACAATGCGGCGCTGCGCGAAGAACGCGCCCAGCGCGAAGGCCAGCAGCAGCAGGGCAAGCGCCGCGGCGCGGCCATAGTCGAGTTGGGCGCCGACCACCGCGAAGTAGATCTCGGTCGACAGCACGCCGTAGTCCCCGCCCAGCTCGATCGGATTGCCGAAGTCGGCGATGCTTTCGATGAAACCGACCAGGAAGGCGTTGGCGAGGCCTGGCCGCATCAGCGGCAACGACACCGTGGCGAAGGTTGCCCAGCGGTCGGCACGCAGCGTCTGCGACGCCTCTTCGAGGGTCGGGCTGACGCCCTCGACGACGCCGATCAGGACCAGGAACGCGACCGGCGTGAAGGCGAAAAGCTGGGCCAGCAACACACCCTGGAAACCGTAGATCCAGCGTGTCTGCGGCACGGCGAATGCCCAGTCGAGCAGCTGGTTCACCACGCCGGACCGGCCGAACAGCAGGATCAGCGCCAGTCCGATCACGAACGGCGGCGTGATGATCGGCAGCACGGTCAGCACGCGCAGCGTCCGCTTGAAGCGGAAGGCGGTGCGGCTGGCGATCAGCGCGAAGGCGAGCCCGAGCGCCGTCGTGCCGGCGCCGCAGCAGAGCGCAAGGAACAGCGTATTCCAGGCCACGCCGCAGCGGCCGCCGCCGGCCAGGCAGCGCAGGCTCCAGATCTTTTCCGCCGCCAGCCGCTCGATCAGCAAGGCCGGCGTGAAGATGCCGTCGCCATCCTGGAAGGCCTGCGCCAGGATGCGCAGCATCGGCCAGCCGGTGAACAGCAGGATCGAGGCGGCGACCGCGGTCATCGCGCCGGCCACGAAGGCATCGCCGCCGAAGGCACCGCGCAGCGCCAGTCCGATCGACAGCAGCGCCAGCAGCGTGATCAGCACCACCGCGCCACCGGCGCCGATTCCAGTCTGGCGTCCGTCGAGCGCGCCGAACAGGGCTTCGAGCCACGCCGCGCTCCAGCCGCGCAAGCCGATGCCGAGGGCTTGGGCAACGAACACGGCAAGTCCGATGCCGCTGGTGACCATCAGCAGCGTGCCGCGCCGTTCGCGCGTCATCGGCGTGAGGGAGACGACCAACGCCACGACGAGAGAGGCCACCACTGGCGCCAGCCACATTTTGCCGTGCACGGCGGCCTGGGCGATCGCCGCCGCGTAGTCCTCCGTTGCCCACAGGCCGCCCAGCCAGGCGCCGGAGTCGAGCCCGTCCTGCAACGCATACCACGGCACGCAGGCCGCGCCGAGCAGGCCCGCAACCGACCAGCCGAGGGCTGCCCGGCTCACGGCCGGGGCAGGCTGCCGACCTCGTTGTCCCACCGGGCGATCAACCGCTTGCGCTCGGCCGACTTGCCGTATTTCGCCTGGTCGTAGTCGATCAGCTTGATGTCGGCGAATTTGGGCGCTTCGGGCGGCACCGGCGTGTTCTTGTTCGATGGCACCTGGAACTGCTTGGCCTGCGCCTCGAGCTTCTGTGCCTCCGGTGTGAGCGCCCAGTCGTAGAATTTCCGGGCGTTGGCGAGATTGCGCGCGCCCTTGACGATGCTCATCGAGCCGATCTCCATGGATGAAGGAGATGCTGACGCCAGTCTCGCCGCGCGCGACCGCCTTCATCGGCGCGGTGCCGGAGCGGGTATAGGAGTTGATGTTGGCGTGCAGTTTCTTCAGGTAGTCGAACGCCTTTTCCTCGCCCATCAGCTGGACCAGCGTGGCGATCGCCACATACGCGGTGCCTGACGAATTGGGATTGGCCATCTGGATCTCGCCCTTGAACTCGGGCTTCAACAGGTCGGCCCAGCAGGCCGGCGGCTTGACGTTCTTCTTGGCCAGCAGCTCGCTGTTGAAGCCGTAACCCAGCGCTCCGGCATAGATGCCGACGGTCTTGCCGCCCGAATCGGTGTTCTGCTTGATAGCCCACGGATGCAGCTCGCCGAGCTTGGGCGACTTGTAGGGCTCGCTCAGCCCTTCTTCGGCCGCCTGCAGGTGCGGATCGCCAGTGCCGCCGAACCATACGTCGCCCTTGGGATTTTGCGACTCCGCCTTGAGCTGCGCGATCGTCTCGCCGGAACCCTTCTGGCTCATCGAAACCTTGACGCCGCTCGCCTTCTGGAACTCGTTGGCAATCAGCGTGCACCATTCGACCTGCACCGAGCAGTAGACATTCAGCACGCCTTGGGCCGACGCCGAAGTCGCGATGGAGCTTATGACGCCGGCAGCGACGATGCCGGTCAGTACGCCGAACTTCATGATTCCCCCCAACAGCTCGCGTTGCTTGGGGGAATACTGGCGGCCCGAGACGGCGGCGTCCATGCCAGCCCAACGCTAAGGCCTCCAGCGTCCAGGTGAAGGTCACTCAGGTGATCCCGCGCCAGAATCGATCGAGCGCGGCCGCGTCACCGTTGAACAAGTTGCGATCGCAGTGGCTGACACCCTGCACGATGGTGGTCTGGTTGTAGGCGGGGCGGCCCGCGCTCTCGTCGCCCGCATACTGCCAGAGCCGCCAGCCGCTCGCGGCCCAGGCAAACGGTATCTCCGGCGAGTCATGGTAGTCGGCGACCCAGAGGCCGCAGCGCGCGAGAATCGACTCCGGTGTGATGCGGGCGCCGAAGCTCAGGCCGGAAACCGGCAGCGGATCGCCATTGGCCCAGGTTGGATGGACGTAGACGACCGGCAGCCGACCTGTCGCGTCGGCCACTGCTCGCACGAAGGCTTCGGCCTGCTCGATCGTCATTGAGTTCGACGGATTGTTCTCGTTGGCTTCGAGGTCGAGGGCAAGGAGGGTTGTGGGGCCCGGCCGTGAACGGTTCAGGAAGAACGCCGCCTGCTGCGCGCCCGACATTTGCCCGGTGCCGAAATGATAGGTGCCCCACAGCAATCCCGCCGCCTCGGCTTGGGGCCGTCTCGCGGCACATGCCGTGTCGGTGTAATCACCGCCTTCGGTCGCTTTATGGATGACACCAAGGATGCCGCTCTGTCGCACCCGGCGGAAGTCGGAGACGGTCACAAAGCGGCTGATGTCGATCACCGCGTCCAAACCCAGCGACGCGCGATCCGGCGGCGGCGGGGCGATTGGATACTGATAGGGCGGTGCGGGCGGCTGGCGAACGCCGCATCCTGCCGTGGCCGAAGCGGCGAGGCCCGAAAGAGCATTCCTGCGGGAGATCATGCCCCGACAGTAAGACGTTCAGCGCGCGCCCTCTACGGCTTCCAGCGCAGGAAGTTGCCGATCAGGCGGAGGCCCGTCGCCTGGCTCTTTTCCGGATGGAACTGCGTGCCGGCGAGATTGTCGCGGCCGACCACCGCCGTGACCGTGCCGCCGTACTCGGTGGTCGCCAGCAGGGTCTCGGGCCGGCTCGCCTGGAGCTGGAAGGAATGGACAAAATAGGCGTGATCGCGCGGCAAAAGGCCTTCCAGCAGCGGATGCGGCTTGAGCTCGAGCAGCTCGTTCCAGCCCATGTGCGGGATCTTGAGGTGATCCTTGCCCGGCTCGATCCGCACCACGTCGCCCGCGATCCAGTCGAGCCCGGCATGCACGCCGTATTCGACGCCGCGCGTCGCCATCAGCTGCATGCCGACGCAGATGCCGAGGAACGGCTTGCCGCGCTCGATCACCTCGCGCTGCAGCACGTCGACCATGCCCGGCACGCCGTAGAGGCCGGCGCGGCAATCGGCGAAGGCGCCGACGCCCGGCAGCACGATGCGGTCGGCCTGCTCGACCTCGCGCGGATTGGCCGTCACCAGCACCCGCTCGTGCGTGCCCGCTTCGCGAGCAGCGCGCTCGAAGGCTTTGGCGGCCGACCGGAGATTGCCCGAGCCGTAATCGACGATGGCGACGGTCATCGGCCGGCTAGAGCACACCCTTGGTGCTGGGCACCGCCGTGGCCTGGCGCGGATCGACTTCGCAGGCGACGCGCAGCGAGCGGGCGAGGCCCTTGAAGCAGCTCTCGACGATGTGGTGGTTGTTCTCGCCGTAGTGGTTCCAGACGTGCAGGGTCAGCCCGCCGAGCTGGGCGAAGGCCTGGAACCATTCCTTGAACAGCTCGGTGTCCATGGTGCCGAGCTTGGGCTTGGAGAAGGCGACCTTCCAGATCAGGTACGGCCGGTTGGAGGCGTCGAGCGCCACCTCGGTCAGCGTCTCGTCCATCGGGATGAGGGCACTGCCGTAGCGGCGGATGCCGGCGCGGTTGCCCAGCGCCTTGGCCAGGCACTCGCCCAGCACGATGCCCGAATCCTCGGTCGTGTGATGATAGTCGATGTGCAGGTCGCCCTCGGCCCTGAGCGTGATGTCGATCAGGCTGTGGCGGCTCAGTTGCTCGAGCATGTGGTCGAGAAAGCCGATGCCGGTCTTGATGTCGTATTGGCCAGTGCCGTCGAGGTTGATCGCGGCGGCGATGCGGGTCTCCTTGGTCAGGCGCGCGACGAAGCCCCGCCGCCCGCCCGAACCGGGGGTGGTGAGGTCCTGTCTGACCGGCGCGACCGGCTTGAGAGCGCCCTTTTTAACGGTGGTTTTCACGGGGGTCTTCTAGCGTCATACACCTCCCCATTCA
>VBAF01000295.1 GCA_005884705.1 Alphaproteobacteria bacterium | reverse complement strand
CGGCTTGAACGACGCGACGCGCGGCTTCCTCGACCGCGAGCGTCTCGCCAAGACCAAGCCCGGCGTGATCGTCGTCAACACAGCGCGGGCCGGCGTGGTCGACGAGCCGGCACTGATCGAATTCCTGAAGTCAGGCCATGTCGGCCACTACGCGACCGACGTCTTCGCCAAGGAGCCGCCGGCGCCGGACGAGCCCTTGCTCAAGCTCGACAACGTCACGCTGACGGCGCACGCCGGCTACAACACACCGGAGGCGGCGATGACGATGTATCGCCGCGCCATCGATCTGGCGGCGAAGGGTTAGGCTTCCTCCCCGGCGAAGCCGAGGAGGAAAGCGCCGGCCTACTTGTCCAGCCAGAACGTGTCGAAGCGCACCACGTCGTAGATGCCGAAATAGTCGTTCGGCCGATGGCCCTTCACGTAGTTGTACCAGCCGTCGTTGATCTTCTCCCAGGAGATCGGCAGCAGCGGCGGATCCTGCTCCATGATGTCTTCGGCCTGGCGGATCAGCGCCAGGCGCTTCTTGGGGTCGACCTCGCTGTCGATCTGCGGCAGCAGCGCGTTGAACTTGGGGTTGTCCCAGTTCGAGTAGTTTTGCGGCCCGTCCTTCTTGTACCAGGCGTTGAAGTAGTCGCTGGGGTCGAGCAGCGTCGACACGATGGCGCCGATGGCGAGATCGAACTTGCCGGTCTTGACGTCGTCGAACCACACCGATTCGACGGCGGTGCGGATGGTCGACTCGACGTTGAGCGTCTGCTGCAGCATCGCCTGGATGGCCTGCGACCACAGCTTGAAGCTCGCGACCTCGCGCACCAGGTAGTCCAGCCCCTTGATGCCGTTGGGATGGCCGGCCGCGGCCATCAGCGCCTTGGCCTCCTTGATCGAGGCGGTCGGGTCGGGCTGGTAGCCCAGCCGCTTGGTCAGTTCGGCCTTGGGCGTGGCGAAGTCGGAGAACGGATAGATGAAGCCGCCGACCATCATCGGCGCGATGTCCTTCACGACCTCGACCAGCACCGGCTTGTCGAGCACCAGGTGGAAGGCGCGGCGCACCCGCGGATCGTCCATCGGCTTCTTCTTGTTGTTCATCCAGGTCGCCTGGATGACCGACTGGTAGAAGTCGGTGCCGGACATGCCCTGGGTCGCCTTGACCTTGCGCAGCGAACCCGGATCGAGCAGGCGGGCATAGTCGATGCGGCCCGACAGCAGGGCCGAGCCGAGCTCGGGCGAGAACGGCAGGGCGTGATAGAACTCGATGCCGTCGAGATAGGGCAGGCCGCCCGCCTTGTTCCAGTAGTTCGGGTGCTTCTCCATCACCCACACCTCGTTCTCGACGCGGCGCTTGCTCTTGAACGGGCCGGTGCCGGGGATGTCGACGACGCGGCGCAGGTTGCCCTGGTTGTCGTCGAGCGTCTTCTTGCGGACGATGCCGTTCCAGCCGCTGGCGATCGCGCCCATGATGAAGTCGGGCGGCCGCGGCGCCGACAGCTTGAACTGCACGGTGTACTTGTCGGGCGCGGTGATGCTGTCGACCGCGGCGAACAGGGTCGAGCGCGGGATGCTGATGCCGGCCGGCGGCTTGGCGATCCGGTCGAAGGTGGCCTTGACGTCCTCCGAGGTGAGCTCGGCGCCGTCATGGAACTGCACCTCCTTGCGCAGATGGAAGGTGTAGGTCTTGCCGTCCTTGGCGATCTCCCAACTGTGCGCCAGGTCGGGGATGATGGTCTTGCCGCTGTCGCGCGGATCGCGCCGCACCAGGTTGTCGAACATGCAGCCCTGGCTGCCCAGGCTGTTGATCGTGCCGGACTGATGGAAATCGAAGTGCGGCGGCCGCATGGTGATGCCGTATTTCAGCACGCCGCCCGACTTCGGATTGGGCTCCGGCGCCTTGAGCTGGAATTTCGAGCCGTCGAACTCCATCGGGACGCCCTGCGCCCGGGCTTGCCACGGCATGCCGAACGCGGTCGCGCCGAGCGCGGCCGATCCTTTGACGAACTGACGACGGTTTACGCGCGAACGATCCTTACGCTGGTCCATGGCATTGCCTCCCATTTGGTCTTTTGCAGACCACGCACAATGTGCTGTGATGGCTTGTCCATCATCATGGACCAAAACTAACAGGCCAGTTTCAGGGAGTCTCGCGTTGAATTCTCGCCAGCCGGCGCCGGGCGCTGTGGGCGATCCGGCCATCGCGCCGGCACGCACAGTGCTGGAGATTCAAGACCTTCAGACGCATTTCTTCACCGCCGTCGGCACGGTGCGGGCGGTTGACGGCGTGAGCTATTCGCTCAAGGCCGGGGAAACCCTCGGCGTGGTCGGCGAATCGGGCTGCGGCAAGAGCGTGTCGGCGCTGTCGATCCTGCGCCTGGTCGCCAATCCGCCCGGCCGCATCGTCGGCGGCGCGATCCGCTTCGAGGGCAGGAACCTGCTCGAGCTCTCCGAGGCGGAGATGGAGAAGGTGCGCGGCAACGAGATCTCGATGATCTTCCAGGAGCCGATGACCTCGCTCAATCCGCTCTACACGGTGGGCGGCCAGATCGCCGAGGCCGTCGCGCTGCACCAGGGCCTGTCGCGCAAGGAGGCGTGGGACCGCGCCGTCGACATGCTGCGCCGCGTCTATATCCCCGAACCCGAGAAGCGGGCGCATGCCTATCCGCACCAGCTCTCCGGAGGCATGCGCCAGCGGGTGATGATCGCCATGGCGCTCAGCTGCAATCCCAAGGTGCTGATCGCCGACGAGCCGACCACGGCGCTCGACGTCACTATCCAGGCGCAGATCCTCGACCTGATGCGTGAGCTGCAGGAGACCCTCGGCACCACCATCATGCTGATCACCCATGACATGGGCGTGGTGGCCGAAAACGCCGACCGGGTGGTGGTGATGTATGCCGGCCGCAAGGTCGAGGAGGCGCCGGCCGCCGAGCTGTTCGACCATCCCGGCCATCCCTACACGGTGGGCCTGCTGGGCTCGATCCCGCATCTCGACCAGGCGGCGCGCAGCGGCGCCCGCCGCACGCGGCTCAACGAGATCAAGGGCATGGTGCCGTCGCTGTTCAACCTGCCCGCGGGCTGCAGCTTCGCGCCGCGCTGCGGGCGGGCCACCGAGCGGTGTCGCGAGGCGGCGCCGCCGCTCGAAGAGCATCGGCCCGGCCACTTCATCGCCTGCTGGCATCCGGCATGAGCGAGGCGTTGCTCGAGGTCCCTCTTCTCGAGGTGAGTGGCCTCAAGAAACATTTCCCGATCTATCGCGGCGTGTTCTCGCGCGTGTCGGGCAATGTCTACGCCGTCGACGGCGTGTCGTTCAGCATCGGCCGCGGCGAGACGCTGGGGCTGGTGGGCGAGAGCGGCTGCGGCAAGTCGACGGTCGGCCGCACCTTGCTGCGCCTGCTCGAGCCGACCGCCGGCACGGTGAAGATCGCCGGCGAGGACATTACCCATCTCGAGCGCGAGCAGTTGCTGCCCTACCGGCGGCGCATGCAGATGATCTACCAGGACCCCTACGCCTCGCTCAACCCGCGCATGACGGCGGGCGAGATCGTCGGCGAGCCGATGGTAGTGCACCAGGTCGGCACGGTGCAGGAGCGGCGCGAGCGGGTGGCCAGCCTGTTCGATCGGGTCGGCCTGCGGCCCGAGACGGTGAACCGCTATCCGCACGAATTCTCCGGCGGCCAGCGCCAGCGGATCGGCATCGCCCGCGCGCTGGCGCTCAATCCCGAGCTGATCGTCGGCGACGAGCCGGTGTCGGCGCTCGACGTCTCGATCCAGGCCCAGATCATCAACCTCCTGATGGACCTGCAGGACGAGTTTGGCCTGAGCTACCTGTTCGTCGCGCACGACCTCGCGGTGGTC
>VBAF01000294.1 GCA_005884705.1 Alphaproteobacteria bacterium | reverse complement strand
CACATTTATTGCTGCTCCAATGCCGATCATGACTGCGCCCAACACGCTCAGCGCGACGGAAATCGCGCACCAGATCGATTCCGGAACGCTGACGGCCGAAGCCGTCGTCCGCGCCCATCTCGAGCGGATCGACAAGCGCGACGCCGACGTGCTCGCCTGGTCGCATCTCGCGCGCGACGCCGCCCTCGAACGGGCGAGGCTGCTCGATCGCGGGCCCCGCCAGGGCCTGCTGCACGGCGTGCCGATGGGCGTAAAGGACATCATCGACAGCCACGACCAGCCGACCACCTACGGCTCGCCGATCTACAAGACGCACCAGCCGCTCGCCGATGCGGCCACCATCGCCCTGGCACGCAACGCCGGCGCCATCCTGCTCGGCAAGACCGTGACCACCGAGTTCGCCAACCGCCATCCCGGGCTGACGCGCAATCCGCACAATCCGGCGCACACGCCGGGCGGGTCCTCCTCGGGCTCGGCGGCGGCGGTCGCCGACTGGCAGGTCGTGCTGGCGACCGGCACGCAGACCGGCGGCTCGGTGATCCGGCCGGCGGCGTTCTGCGGCGTGGTCGGCTACAAGCCGACCTACGGCCACTTCGCGATTGCCGGGATGAAGGCCAACACCGAGTGGGTCGACACGATCGGCGCCTATGCGCGCAGCCTCGACGACATCGCGCTGTTCCGCGCCGCGCTGATGGCGATCCCGCACCGGCCGATCGTGAAGATCGACACGCCGCCGCGCATCGCCGTCTGCTACACGCCGCACAAGGACGAGCTGCAGCCCGAAGCCATCGCGGCGATCGAGGCGGCGGCGGCAAGGCTCGCCAAGGCCGGGGCGAAGGTGAGCGAGTATGCGATGCCGGCCGAGATGCTGACGATGCGCGAGGGCCAGAAGACGCTGAGCGCCTTCGACGGGCCGCGCGCCGCGGCGGACGAGGCGCGGCGCTTCCATGGGCTGCTGTCGAAGAGCTTCCAGGAAGACAAGATCGCCGCCGGCAAGAAGATCGACTACGCGACCTGGGTCGCGGCGCAGCAGCTCGGCGAGCGCGGCCGCGCGGCGGTCGATGCGACCTTCGCCGACATCGACGTGATCCTGACTCCGCCCGCGAAGGGCGAGGCGCCGCTCGGACTGGAGCGGACCGGCGATGCGACCTTCAACCTGCTGTGGACCTACCTCTGGATGCCGTGCGTGACCTTGCCTTACACGCGCGGGCCGAAAGGCCTGCCGGTCGGTATCCAGCTCGTCGGCCGCCAGCACGAGGACGCCGCCCTGCTTGACGTGGCGGCTTGGGTGCAAGGAGCGCTGCAATGAAGCCGCTCAGCGCCAGCGAGGCCGTCAAGGCCATCGAGGCCGGCACGCTCACATCCGAGAGACTGGTGCAGGCCTGCCTCGACCGCATCGCCGAGCGTGATCCGGTGGTCAAGGCCTGGGTCCATCTCGATCGCGACCTCGCGCTCAAGCAGGCGCGCGCGGCCGACGCGGCCAAGGGTGGCGTGCTGCGCGGCGTGCCGATCGGGGTGAAGGACATCATCGACACGCACGACATGCCGACCGGCCACAACTCGCCGATCTTCGCAGGCAAGGTGCCGTTCGGCGATGCCGCCTGCGTGGCGCTCAGCCGGAGCGCCAACGCGGTGATCCTGGGCAAGACGGTGACGACGGAGTTCGCCAACCGCCATCCCGGGCCGACCACCAATCCGCACAATGCGGCGCACACGCCGGGCGGCTCGTCGTCCGGCTCGGCGGCGGCGGTCGCCGACGGCCATGTGCCGCTCGCCTTCGGGACGCAAACCGGCGGCTCGGTGATCCGGCCGGCGGCCTATTGCGGTGTGATCGGCTACAAGCCGACCTTCGGCGACTTCTCCCGCGTCGGCATCAAGATGCAATGCCATTCGGTCGATACGCTCGGCCTGATGGCGCGCACGCTCGACGACATCGCGCTGTTCCGCGGCGCCGTGCTGGCGCTGCCGCCGGTGCCGATCGCGCGCGACGGGGCGGCGCCGCGCGTCGGCTTCTGCCGCACGCCGATCTGGGACGAGGCGGAGCCCGACACCAAGGCACTGCTTGAGCGGGTCGCGACCAAGCTCGGCGCGAAGGACGTGGCTTTCGCTCCTGAGTTCAAGGACATCCTCGACGATCACGGCGCCATCACCGGCTGGGAGAGCCTGCGCAATTATGCCGACGAGCGGCTGCGCAATCCCGGCAAGATCAGCGCCGAGCTGATGGCGATCCTGAAGAAGAGCGACGGCATCACCTTCGAGCGCTATGTCGCCGCCCAGCGCAAGAGCGTCGCCTTCAAGGCGCATGTCGATGCGCTGTTCGACACGGTCGACGTGCTGCTCTGCCCCAGTGCGCCGGGCGAGGCGCCAAAGGGCCAGGAATTCACCGGCAATCCGCGCTTCAATTCGATCTGGACCTTGGCCGGCACGCCCTGCGTCACGCTGCCGATCGGCACCGGCGACCAGGGCCTGCCGCTCGGCATTCAGCTCGTCGGCCTGCGCCACGCCGACGACAAGCTCCTCTCCACGGCTCACTGGGTGCTCTCCCATGCCTAAGTCAACGGTGAACGACTCCTCGCGGACCTGCGGCGCATCGCCGACTTCGGCCGCTACGAGAGCGGCGTCCATCGGCCGCATTTGTCGCCGCAGGATGTCGAGAGCCGGCACTGGCTCGTCGACCGAATGAAGGAGGCGGGGCTCGATCCGGTGATCGACGGCGTCGGCACGGTGCTGGGCCGCAGCACCAAGAGCGGCCCGCGCCTGCTGATCGGCTCGCACACCGACACCCAGCCGCGCGGCGGCTGGCTCGACGGCGTGATGGGCGTGATCTACGGCCTCGAGGTGGCGCGCGCGATGGCCGAGGATCCCGAGACGGCACACCTTGCGGTCGACGTCGCCTCGTGGGCCGACGAGGAGGGCCATTGGGGCCAGATGACCGGCAGCCGCTCGTTCGTCGGCCTGCTGCGCGAGGAGGATATCGACCGCGCGCGCCATCGCGACGAGGGCACCCCGATGCGCGATGCGCTGAAGGCCGCCGGCCTCGACGGCAAGCCGCGCGAGCATCTCGAGGAGGGCCGCTATCGCGGCTATCTCGAGGCGCATATCGAGCAGGGCGGCCTGCTCGAGGCGAGCGACAAGCGGATCGGCATCGTCACCGCGATCGTCGGCATCTACGCCTACCGGCTCAGCTTCAGCGGCATCCAGAACCATGCCGGCACCACGCCGATGCCGATCCGCAGGGATGCCGGCGTCGCCATGATGCGGCTCTACAACGAGGTGATGGAGACCTTCCCCGACCTCGCCGGCCCGCGCAGCGTGTGGACCGTCGGCAAGATGTCGATCGAGCCCGGCGCGCCGGCGA
>VBAF01000293.1 GCA_005884705.1 Alphaproteobacteria bacterium | reverse complement strand
ACGGACCCGCCGGCCGCCTCGACCAAGGCGGTCATGCCGGTTGGCGCGATGTCGTCTTGGACGATGAGAATGGCTGCACTCGACAGCGTCCGCGTTCCGGAACCCTCCATGCGAGGCTCTTTCCCAACCAAAAGAAGCGGCTGGCGTTCCGGCCCATGCCAACCAGGCCTCACCGATCGGGAGACGCGGGCTGGACCTTTCGACCTCTCACGAGGCGTCCTGAATATAGGGAGCGTGCTGCTCAGGCGCGAGGCCGGACCGGCAGAAAGAGCCCGAATGCCGCAGCAAAACGGCCCGCGTCACCGAATGAACATTCGCTCGCTTCGCGGCCTGCGCAATGGTTAGGATCGGACATGCAGCCCGGCAAAGACAGCAGCACCTACTGGAAGAAATCGCGGGTCGAGGTGCGCGCGGCGGGGTTCGATCCCGACCGCGCCGCCGAGACCAACGCGGTGGTGACCATCGCCAGCGCCTACACCAACGCCCATCGCTGCAACAACCGCGTGCGCCAGATCACCGATCTTCTGGTCGAGCTGATCGGCGAGCGCGGCGGCACCGGCTTGATCGTCGGCGCGCCCGCGGTGTCCGACGCGCTGACGCAAGGCACGCCGACCGCCGGCTACAGCCTGGTGTCACGCGACGTCGCCGCCGACTGCTTCGAGATCGGCCACTACGCCCATCACGGCGAGGCCATGATCGTCATCTCGGGCTGCGACAAGACCGGCGCGGCGGCATTGATGCCGCTCGCGCGCACCAACGCCTTCGGCCTGGTGCTCTATCCCGGCACCAGTTCGCCCGGCAGCGTGTCGTTCGGGCCGTGGGCCGACAAGGGCGCCAATCTCACCATCATGGACTGGGCCGAGGGTCGCGCCGCCGCCGAGGCAGGCCGCATCTCGCCCCAGGAATTCCTCGAGCTCGAGCGCAACGTGCTGCCGGGCAGCGGCACATGCGGCGCGATGTTCACCGCCAACACCATGAGCACCACCGCCGAGGCGATCGGCATGATGCTGCCGCGCGGCGCCTCGCATCCCGCCGACTACGATGCCAAGAGCGACATCCATGCCGACGTGCGCGCGCAGGCCAAGGCGTCGGTCGAGGCGCTTTATCGCCTGATCGACGCCGGCATCCGGCCGCGCGACATCATGACCGAACGCGCCTTCGAAAACGCGATCGCCACGGTCTATGCGATGGGCGGCTCGACCAACATGTACCTGCACCTGCTGGCGGTCGCTCGCGAGGCGCAGGTGCCGATCACCATCGAACGCATCCAGGCGGTCGGCGAGCGCATCCCGCTGCTCTCCAACCTGCAGCCGCACGGGCGCTACGCGATGACCAGCCTGCACGCGATCGGCGGCGTGCCGGTGGTGATGAAGGAGCTGCTGCGCGCCGGCCTGCTGCATGGCGACGTCCTGACCGTCACCGGCAAGACGCTGGCGGAGAACCTCGACGCCGTGCCGACGCTGGAGCAGCTCGGCGCGCAGGACATCGTTCGGCCCGTATCCAATCCCGTTGCGGCGGCGAACAACCACATCAGCGTGCTGCGGGGCAATCTCGCGCCCGAAAGCTGCGTGCTGAAGCTCTCCGGCAAGACGCTCGACAAGGGCCAGTTCCGTGGCACCGCGCGGGTGTTCGAATCGGAAGCCGACACGATGAAGGTGATCCGCGCCGGCGAGATCGTGCCGGGCACCGTGATCGTGGTGCGCAATGTCGGGCCGGTCGGCGGGCCGGGCATGCCGGAAATGGTCATGCTCACCATCCAGCTCCAGGGACGCGGGCTCGCCGAGGACGTGGCGCTGATCACCGACGGCCGCTTCTCGGGCGTGAGCCACGGCATCCTGATCGGCCATATCTCGCCCGAGGCGGCGCGCGGCGGGCCGATCGCGGCGGTGCGCGACGGCGATCCGATCGTCATCGATCCGCACAACCGCACGCTCGATCTCGACGTGCCGACCGAGGAGATCGCCCGGCGCATGGCCGGCTGGCGCGCGCCCGATCTCACGCAGCGTGTCCGACCGGGCTCGGTGCACGACAAGTACATCCGCTTGGTCTCGTCGGCGCATTACGGCTGCGTGGTTTGATGCTGCGCCGCCGCACATATCGCAGACGAAATGTATTTTCCCTTGCTGACCGACACGACTCGCGATACGCCTCGGGGCCATGACGCATTCGGGCGACGCCGGACAGTCCGAGGCGAGCGAGCTCCTCGCCAACCTGCGGGACAATCCGGTCTGCTCGGTGCAGTTCGACGCCGAGGTACCCTGCCTCACCGTGATCTGGAAGCGTCCGGCGACCAGCGCCCAGTTGCGCTTCGTCAGCGAGCGGCTGCTCGAGCTGATCCGCCAGCACAAGGTCTCAAAGGTACTGGGTGACGACACGGCGCTGCCGCTGATCGAGGACGACGACCAGACGTGGTTCGTCGAGGACTGGTTCCCGCGCGCCGCGGCTGCCGGTCTCAAGGTGGCGGCGAACAAGAGTCCCGAGGCCTATTTCGGCCGGCTCGCCGTCGAGCGCATCAAGGACAGCCAGGGCCTGGTCACCATCCGCTCGTTCGAGCAGTTCGAGCAGGCGCGCCGCTGGCTGAAAGGCGTGCGCGCCTAGACTTGCCTCTCGCCAGGCGCGTCCGGAATTGCTTTGCGCGCCGGTGGGACGCGCCCTAGGCTTCGAGCGAACGTCCTCGGAGCGCACCGCAATGTCCGCCGTCTCACCCCGCCTCCACGAGGTGCCCGACGACCTGCTTGCCGCGATCGACTATTGCTACGACCAGGGCTGGACCGACGGCCTGCCCGTCGTGCCGCCGGTGGTCGATCGGGTGAAGGCGATGCTGGCGGCCGACAGCCGGCCGGCCGACACGGTGATCGCGCGCCATCCCGCCACCGGCCTCGACCTGTCGCTGCATGCCGCCGCGGTCAACGCCGTGATGGCGGGCTGCCTGCCCGACTATTTTCCCGTGCTGGTCGCTGCGTTCGAAGCGATGGACAAGCCCGAATTCAACTTCCACGGCTCGACCGCCAGCACCGGCGGCTCGGCGCCACTGCTGGTGGTGAGCGGGCCCTGCGCCGACGAGATCGGCATGAATGCCGACGTCAACCTGTTCGGCCCCGGCAATCGCGCCAATTCGACGATCGGCCGCGCGGTGCGGCTGATCCTGCGCAACGTCTTCCAGATGCTGCCCGGCATCTCCGACAAGTCGACGCAAGGCAATCCCGGCAAATACAGCTTCTGCATCGCCGAGCGCGCACGCGGCAACCCATGGCCGTTGCTGTGCGAGGCGCAGGGCTATCCGAAGGGCACGTCGAGCGTCACCGCCTATGCCGGCGGCGGCTTCTGCAACGTCGAGAATCACGGCGGCAACACGCCGGAGCAGATCCTGGGCTCGGTTGCCGACGCGATGGCCAATTACGGCTGCATCACCCTCGGCCAGGCCGTGGTGATCCTGGCGCCCGAGCACATGCAGATCGTGGCCGGCGCCGGTTGGACGCGCGAGCAGGCGCAGGCCTTCCTGTTCAGCCACGCCAAGCGATCCGTCGAGGGCATGAAGGGCGTCGGCAAGTATCGCGACCGCGAGTACGACACCCAGCACGAAAAGGCAGCGCATGCGCTGGCCGAGGCG
>VBAF01000062.1 GCA_005884705.1 Alphaproteobacteria bacterium | reverse complement strand
TCTTGCAGGCGATCATCGACGGCTTGTCGGTGACGTTGCGCGCCTTGCGGATGGCCCGCGCCACGGCGTCCTGGTCGAGGCCGTCGACCTCCTGGACGTGCCAGCCGGCGGCCTGGAAGCGCTTCTTGTGGTCTTCCGAGGTCGACAGCGAGGTCGGCCCGTCGATCGAGATGCCGTTGTTGTCGAACAGCACGATCAGCCGGCCGAGGCCGAGTGGCTGATGCCCTCCATCAGGTCGCCATCGGAGGCGAGCACATAGGTCGAATGGTTGACCACATCGTCGCCGAACTCCGCGGCGAGATGCCGTTCGGCAATCGCCATGCCGACCGCATTGCCCAAACCCTGGCCGAGCGGGCCGGTGGTGGTCTCGATGCCGGTGGCGTGCCTGTATTCGGGATGACCCGCCGTCCTGGAGCCGAGCTGGCGGAAATGCTTCAGCTCGTCGAGCGTCATGTCGGCGTAGCCGGTGAGATAGAGCAGCGAATAGAGCAGCATCGAGCCGTGGCCGGCCGACAGGATGAAGCGGTCGCGGTCGGGCCAGTGCGGATCGCTCGGGTCGAACTTGAGGAACTTCGAGAACAGCACGGTCGCCACGTCGGCCATGCCCATCGGCATGCCGGGATGGCCCGAATCGGCTTGCTGCACGGCGTCCATGGCGAGGGCCCGGATGGCGTTGGCCAGATCGCGGGGAGCAACGGATTGTTCGGTCATTTTATGCGCGCGCAGCGGGGGTTTTCGAAGTGGCGCGCACCATGACGGCGGGGCTATGGAAGGTCAATGCCAAGATGTCGTGGGCCCGAATGCTCCACAGGGGCTAAATGTTGACCGCTTCCGGCCGCTGCACTTAATCTTTTCGCCATGGAGCAGACGCAGGCGGGCGGGAAGTTGGGGCGCGTGGACAGCGCGCTCACCCGGCTCGAATCGATGATCGACGAGCGCCTGCGCAACGAGCAGGCGCGCGGCGAGGAGCTCGCCAAGCGCCTGACGCGGCTGGAGCGGCAGCATGATGAGCTGAAGAGAGTCGCGAGCGATGTCGAAGGTCGGCTGGAGCGGGCGATGGAATATATCCGCTCGCTTCTCGCCGCGGATCAGAGCTAGAGTCCAAGTCCCCTCGAACGCCGGAAAAATCCGGCGCAATAAGCAAAAGGAGTAGCGGCCATGCCGCAGGTGTCGATCAACATCGCCAACCGAACCTATGAGCTTGCCTGTGGCGAGGGCGAGGAACGCCGGGTCCACGAGCTCGCCACCTACGTCGACGAAAAAGTCGCCGACCTGCGCCGCCAGCTTCCGCCCGGCACCGCCGAGGTCAAGCTGCTGGTGTTCGCCGCCCTCATGCTGGCCGACGAAAGCCGCGAGGCGCGCGGCATGGCCAAGCAGGCCGAGACCGCGCGGGCCTCTGCGACCGACAGCGCCGAGACCCTGGCCACCGCGCTCGAGGAGCTGATCACCTCGCGGGTCGACAAGATGTCGAAAAAGGTGTCGGGCGCGGCCTGAACCGACCCACGACGCCCGGAGGCCGTCATTGCGACGGCCCCCCGGGCACCCTACATTGGCCGTGGGGCGGACTTCTGCGCGGTGCGTGGTTCGCTTAAAACCCCGGGGCCAATAAGGAACTCCAGGGAGCTGTTCCTGGCCTTGACCGTGGTCTTGGTCACACGGCGCCCACCTGCTTAGCAGGCCTTGGAGGTTTCACGAGCCACGGCCCATCGTGGTGCCGCCCCACCTTTCCTTCTCCCCGCGATGAACCTGATCGACGAAAAACGCATCCTCCGCGGCACCATGCTGGCCTGGCGCGGCAGCCTCGGCGAGGACGAGCGCCGCGCCGCGGCCCATGGGCTGCTGGAGATGTGGCGGCTCGAGCGGCCGGTGCAGACGCCGGCCGTCGTCTCGGGCTTCTGGCCGATGGCCGAGGAGCTCGACATCCGGCCGCTGATGATGGAGCTCGCCAACCAGGGCTGCCA
The DNA here is from genome assembly GCA_005884705.1 of Alphaproteobacteria bacterium. Lineage (GTDB taxonomy): Bacteria > Pseudomonadota > Alphaproteobacteria > Reyranellales > Reyranellaceae > Reyranella. Next base: position 2,434 of record VBAF01000062.1, on the reverse strand, counting down.
GCTCGCGCTGCCGGTGGTCGTGGCCAAGCGCCAGCCGCTGGTGTTCCGCGCCTGGCGGCCAGGCGATGCGCTCGAGGCCGGCGTGTTCGGCACGCTCCATCCGTCGCCCAAGCGCGAGGTCGTCGAGCCCGAGGCGCTGATCGTGCCGCTGCTCGCGGTCGACGAGGAGGGATGGCGGCTGGGCTATGGCGGCGGCTTCTACGATCGCACGCTCGAGGCGCTGCGCGCGAAGAAGACCATCACCGCCATCGGGGTCGGCTTCAACGCGCAACTGGTGCCCGAAGTTCCGCACGGGACCAGCGATCAGAGGCTCGATTGGTTGTTGACCGACAAGCGGGCTTGCGCCTTTGTCTAATTCATGAAGGTTTTGTTCTGCGGCGACATTGTCGGGCGTTCGGGCCGCGAGGCGGTGACCAAGAACGTGCCGCGGCTGCGCCAGGAGCTGGGGCTCGATTTCGTCATCGTGAACGGCGAGAACGCCGCCGCCGGCTTCGGCATCACCGCCAAGATCTGCGCCGAGCTGCACGGCGCCGGCGTCGACTGCATCACCACCGGCAACCACGTCTGGGACCAGCGCGACATCATCTCCTACATCGCCCAGGACAAGCGGCTGCTGCGGCCGCTCAACTTTCCGCCCGGCACGCCGGGCTGGGGCGCCAACCAGTTCGAGACCGTGCGCGGCCAGAAGATCGTCGTCGCCAACGTGATGTGCCGGCTGTTCATGGAGGCGCTCGACGATCCGTTCCGCGCCGTCGATGCCGAGCTGTCCAAGTACGTGCTCGGCCGCTCCGCCCAGTGCATCCTGGTCGACGTCCATGGCGAGGCGACCAGCGAGAAGCAGTCGATGGGCCATCACTGCGACGGCCGCGTCTCGGCGGTGTTGGGCACCCACAGCCACATCCCGACCGCCGACACCTGGGTGCTGCCCGGCGGCACCGCCTATCAGACCGATGTCGGCATGTGCGGCGACTACGATTCGGTGATCGGCATGAAGAAGGAGGCCGCTGTCCTGCGCTTCATCAAGAAAGTGCCGGGCGATCGCCTGGCGCCGGCCGAAGGCGAGGGGACTTTGTGCGCCGCCCTGATCGAGACCGACGACAAGACCGGGCTGGCCAAGAGCATCCGCCCGATCCGGACCGGCGGCCGCCTTCCGCCTGCCGGCTGATTTTCAGCATCTTGTAGTCTGCAGGGGTGGTTTGACCCTATTACGGGTGTACTGAAGAGGGCGATTGACGGCCTGGGGAAAAATCGGCATCCTTTTGAAGTTAAACGATTTTTCGCCGCTCCGGCGAACTGTCTTCCAGGTTAGAGGGGGCGTCGGAATCTAGGTTCCGACGTTTTTTAGCGGGGGCTTCGGCCCCCGCCTTTTTTTGTGCCGCCCCCTCTTTTTGTGCCGCACAATCTCGTCGCTGCCGTCTCTAACAGTCCCAAACCCTACGAGAAGTGGTATACGCGGCCAAACACTTCACTCAATCTGGTTGTCAGGGCGATGGCGGGCCATTCGCAGTTCAAGAACATCATGCATCGCAAGGGCCGCCAGGATGCGGCCAAGGCGAAGGTCTTCACCAAGCTGATCCGCGAGATCACCACCGCGGCGCGGCTGGGCGCGGCCGATCCCGGCTCCAACCCGCGCCTGCGCGCGGCGATGATCGCGGCGCGTGAGGCCAACATGACCCGCGACACGATCGACCGCGCGATCAAGCGCGGCTCGGGCAACGAGGCCGACGCCAACTACGACGAGGTGCGCTACGAGGGCTACGGCCCCGGCGGCGTCGCGGTGATCGTCGAGGCGCTGACCAACAACCGCAACCGCACCGCCGGCGAAGTGCGCTCGAGCTTCAGCAAGCACGGCGGCAATCTCGGCGAGACCAACTCGGTCTCCTTCATGTTCGACCGCATGGGTGAATTCCGCTTCCCGCTGTCGGCCGGCAACGCCGACGACGTCCTGGAGAAGGCGATCGATGCCGGCGCCGACGACGTGGTGAGCGGCGAGGGGCCCGACGGCATGCACGAGATCTACTGCAGCCAGGAAAATTTCAATTCGGTGCGCGAGGCGCTCGAGAAGTCGCTGGGCCAGCCATCCAGCGCCAAGCTGATGTGGCGGCCCCGGACCACCACGCCGATCGAGGGCGAGGCGGCGCAGACCCTGCTCGACCTGATTGCCGCTCTCGACGACAACGACGACGTCCAGAACGTCTACGCCAATTTCGAATTGTCGGACGACGCGCTGGCGAAGTTCGCGGCCTGACGGAATGAGACTGATCGGCCTCGATCCCGGTCTGCGGCTGACCGGCTGGGGCGTGATCGACGTCGAGGGCAACCGGCTGCGCCACGTGGCGCACGGCGTGATCAAGGTCTCGACCGAGGGATCGCTGGCGTCGCGGCTGAGCGAACTGTTCGACGCCGTCGTCACGGTCGTCGCCGAGCAGAAGCC
>VBAF01000061.1 GCA_005884705.1 Alphaproteobacteria bacterium | reverse complement strand
GTACTGCGCGTCCATATCGGGCTGGAGGATGTCGAGGACCTCAAGACCGACCTCGCCGAGGGCTTCGAGCGGCTTAATCGGGCGCATAACGCCTGAGGGCGGCTCGCCTGCGTTGGCAATCCGGACGGGGGACGTTTTGGTCATGAAGGAAGTCCCCGTCTTGATCGCGGGCGGCGGCCCGGTCGGCCTCACCGCCTCGCTGATGCTGTCGCGGCTCGGCATCAGGTCGCTGCTGGTCGAGCGCCATCCCGGCACCGCGATCCATCCCAAGGCGCGCGGCATCAATGCCCGCACCATGGAGATCTTCCACCAGCAGGGCATCGAGGATGATGTTCGCGCCGCCGGCCTGCCGCCCGACAAGGTCGGCTTCATCGTCTGGACGAAGACCCTGGCCGGCGAGGAGATCGAGCGACGCGTGCCGTTCGGCCAGAGTGCGGCGCGCGCCGAGGTGACACCGGTGCGGGCCTGCCTGTGCGCGCAGGACTATCTCGAGCCGGTGTTGCGGCGCTGTGCCGAGCAGCAGCCGCTCGGGATGCTGCAATTCGACACCGAGCTCACGACCTTCGAGCAGAGCGCATCCGGCGTGGTGGCGACGCTCATCAATACGAGGACCGGCGAAACCGAGCAGGTCGCCGCGCAATACATGATCGCTGCCGACGGCGCGCAGAGCCGCGTGCGCACGGCGCTCGGCGTCGGCATGCAGGGCCACAAGGATGTCTATGACAGCGTGAACGTGCTGTTCGAGGCCGATCTTCGGCCGTGGACCCAGGACCGGCCGGCCGCGCTCTACTTCGTCGAGAACGAGGAGATGCGTGCGACCTTCCTCACCATCAACGCGCACGATCGCTGGGGCTTTCTGGTGAATTCCCTGAAGGCACATGGCCGCAAGCCGGAGGATTTCACGCCGCAGCATTCCGCCGACATGATCCGGCGTGCGGTCGGCGTTCCCGACCTGCCGGTGAAGGTGCTGGGTGTGGCGCCGTGGGTCGCCTCGGCCCAGGTCGCCGAGCGCTATCGCGTGGGCTGCGTGTTCCTGGCCGGCGATGCCGCGCACGAGATGCCGCCGACCGGCGGCTTCGGCATGAACACCGGGATCCAGGACGTCCAGAACCTGTGCTGGAAAATGGCTCGCGTGCTGCAGGGCAAGGCCGCGCCCGCCCTGCTCGACACCTATCACGACGAGCGCCAGCCGTTCGGCAAGGCGATCACCGAGCAGGCGCTGGCCAACGCCGTCTCGATGGGCCGCACCGAGAAGACCCTGCAGGGCACTGGCGCGCGGCGCGAGTTCCTGAACGAGCAGGGCATGATCTTCGGCGCCACTTACAGTTCGGCCGCCGTGCTGCCCGACGGCAGCCCGCCGCCGGTGGTCGCCAACCCGGTGACCGACTACGCGCCCTCCGCCTGGCCGGGTGCGCGGGCGCCGCACGCCTGGGTGAAGAAGGATGGCGAGCGCCTCTCGACGATCGACCTGGTGGGCAACGGCTTCGTGCTGCTCGCCGGCGCCAAGGGCGGTGCCTGGGTCGACGCGGCGCGGCCCCTTGAGGTCAAGCCGATCGCGCTCGGCGACGAGGAGCCGTGGCGCGAGCTCTACGGCATCGACGAGGCCGGTGCGGTGCTGGTGCGGCCTGACGGCCATGTCGGCTGGCGTAGCGCCGGCCTCGCCGCCGATCCGGATCGCGCCTTGGCCGGCGCGATCGACGCGATCGACGGAAAGGCCTGACGCGATGGCCATGGCGCGACGCACCGTCCTGGCGGGGGCTGCCCTCCTCGCCTCGCCGGCGATTGCCCAGGACACCAGCCTGCGCATCGTCGTGCCGTTCGGACCGGGCTCGGGCACCGACAACACCATGCGCGTCTTTGCCGAAGCCTTTCGCATCGCCACCGGTCGTACCGCGATGGTCGACGACAAGCCGGGCGGCGGCACGACGATCGGCTCGCTCGAGGTTTCGCGCGCCAGGCCGGACGGCAACACCGTGCTCTACACGACCGGCGGTCACACCACGAACGCGGTGCTGATGCGCAAGCTGCCCTACGATCCGATCGAGGGCTTCACGCCGATCACCCTCCTGACCCGCAGCCAGGGCTTCGGCCTGATGGTGTCGGGCGAGTCGCGCTTCAAGACGATGGACCAGTATCTCGCGGCGGCGCGCGCCGAGCCGGGCAAGATCACCTACGGCTCGTCGGGCATCGGCAACACCACGCACGTGGTCGGCGAGCTGTTCTGCCGCAGCGCCAAGGTCCAGCTCATCCACGTGCCTTACAAGAGCACGCCGATCAACGACGCGCTGGCCGGCACGATCGATTCCTTCTTCGTCTCGCCGTCGCTGATCATGCAGTACCTGCAGGCCGGCAAGCTGCGCATGCTCGGCATCTCGAGCGCCAGGCGCATGCCGCAGCTGCCTGACGCGCCGACCTTCGGCGAATACGGCATCGAGGCCGACATTCCCGGCTGGTCGGGCTTCTGGGGGCCACCCAGGCTGCCGCCGGCGCTCGTCGACCAGCTCTACAAAAGCATCCTCAAGGCGGCGCACGAGAAGTCGTTCGAGACCTTCACCCGCGACAACGGTGCCGAGATCGTCGGCCTGCCGCCGGCCGAGTTCGCCGCCTATGTCGCGAGCGAAATCGAGCGCTACAGGAAGGAATTGCCGCCGCTCGGCATCCAGATCGACTGACTGCGAAAAGGTTGCGCCCTGCGACCGTATGTTGCGGGGGAGTCATTCAGACTTGATGCAGGGGGCGCATTGTCGGACCGTCCCTCCAACAAGAACGGCAGGACGAGGCGACACGATGAAGCGACGCGATTTCACCGCGGGCGTAGGCCTTACCTTCCTGGCGCCGGCGATCGCTCGCGCCGCGCCCACCGTCAAGATGCAGGAGACGCCGAGCCTCGCCGAGCAGGTGAAGGCAGGCTCCCTGCCGCCGGTCGACAAGCGCATCCCCGATGCGCCGTCGATCGTGAAGCATTTCTCTGGGGCGGACGGCGCCGGCAGGCCCGGCGGCCAGGTCAACATGCTGGTCGCCAATACGCGCGACACGCGCCTGATGACGCTCTACTCGAACGCGCGACTGATCGTGTACGACGACCAGTTCAAGCTGCAGGCCGACATCCTGGAAAGCTACGAGGCCAAGGATGGCCGCGAATTCACCCTGAAGCTGCGCGCCGGCCACAAGTGGTCGGACGGCAAACCCTTCACCACCGAGGACTTCCGCTTCTTCTGGGAGGATGTCGCCAATAACAGCGAACTGTCGCCTTCCGGACCGTCCGTCGAACTGCTCGTCGACGGCAAGCCGCCCAAGGTCGAGATCGTCGATGAGCGGACGATCCGCTACAGCTGGGACAAACCCAACCCCTATTTCATCGAAAGCCAGGCGCGCGCGGCGCCCCTCTTCCTGTTCCGGCCGGCGCACTATCTCAAGACCCTCCACGGCAAGTACACGCCCGAGGAGGAAATCCTGAAGGTTCACAAAGGCAGCCGTTGGGCCAACATCTTCCGGCGCCAGGACGCGATGTACGGCAACAGCAATGTCGACATGCCGACGCTCAATGCCTGGAAACTGATGACACCGCCGCCGTCGCAACGCTTCGTGTTCGAGCGCAATCCCTACTACTACCGGGTCGACGAGAAGGGCGTGCAGCTGCCCTACCTCGACAAGGTCACCTTCACGGTGGTCGCGGCCAACCTGATCCCGGCCAAGGCGGGCCTCGGCGAATCGGACCTGCAGCCGCGCTATCTCGGCCTGAGCGACTACACTTTCCTGCGTGACGCGGCGAAGAAATCCGGCGTCAAGGTCCTGTTGTGGGAGAAGGGTTCGGGCTCGGAGGTCGCCTTCTATCCCAATCTGAATGCCAACGACGAGACCTGGAAGAAGCTCAATCGCGACGTCCGCTTCCGCCGCGCGCTCGGCATGGCCAAGCCGTCGGCCAACACCATCATGCCGCGCTCTCCGCTGTTCAAGCCGGAGTACGGCACCAAGTGGGCGACCCATGACGTCAAGACGGCCGAGAAGCTGCTCGACGAGCTCGGGCTCGACAAGAAGGGCAGCGACGGCGTCCGCCTGCTGCCGAACGGTCAGCCGGCGCTGATCGTCGTCGAGCACACCAGCGAGAAGGCCGACGAGGTCGACGCCATGACCCTGGTCCGCGATCACTGGAAGAAGGTCGGCATCCGGATCGAGCTCAAGCCGCAGACCGCCGAGAACTTCCGGCTGCGGACCTCGTCCGGCGAGGCGATCATGACCGCCTATGCCGGGGTAACCACCGCGGCGCCGACGGGTGACACCAGCCCGAAGGAGTTCGCGCCGGTGATGCTGGGCGGCTTGCAATGGCCGAAATGGGGTCTGTTCATCGAATCGAAGGGCAAGCAAGGCGAGGCCTGCGACAGCGAGGAAGGCAAGAAGCTGCTCGAGCTGCTGCACCAGTGGGAGCGCTCGACCGACGACGCCGAGCGCCGCAGGGCCTGGGACGAGATCCTGGCGGTGAACGCCGAACAGGTCTTCTCGATCGGCACGGTGAATGCGGTGCGCCAGCCGCTGACGGTCGGCAAGAAGGTGCGCAACGTGCCGGAGAAGGGTTACTGGGCGTGGGATCCGGGCGGCTATATCGGGCTCTACAAGCCCGACACGTTCTGGATCAGCCCGTAGGGCCGACCCGCCGCCGTTCAGAGCCTATTGGGCGACTACTTCGGCGTAAGCTTGCCCTCGAAAAGGCAGTAGCCGTCGAGCATGATCGTCGAGGCGCCCTCCTTGAGGGAGCCCACGACGTCCATCTTGTTGCCACCGCCCACGATGGCCGTCGTCTTGAACTTCTTGTCGGCGCCCAGCGTCGCCTTGAAGTTCCGCTCCGGGCGGCCTTCCTGCTGGAAGCGTCCCTGCACATCCGTGCCGACGACCGTGACGTCGATGGTCATCTTGTAGATCGGGCACTTGCCGCTTCCGGGGACGTTCAGGCCATATCCTGTCCAGGTGTAAATTGCCGGCTCGGCCAACGCGGGCGCGGCAAGAAGGAGGGCCACCAGGGTGGCTACAGCTGCTCTTTTCAGCATCGACATTCCCTCGACAGAAGGACGCAACAATTTCTCGCCGGCCGCTGCAGGGGGCACCCATCGCTCGACCGGCTCTGCAACTTTAGCCATTCTCGGTGTCGAAATCGCGCTGTTTTGAAGGCACCGGCCGGTTATTTCGGCTTGAGAGGAATTATTCAGCCCGCCGGCACTCGGCGCAGGTGCCGGTGACCTCGAGCGTCATGTCGCGCGCGGCAAAGCCGCGGCGGCTGGCCGACAGGGCGATCGAGTCGGCGACGGGGGCGCTCTCCATCTCCTGGGCGTTGCCGCATTCGCCGCAGATCAGGAAGAAGCCGCGATGGGTCTCGCCGGGGTGGCTGCAGCCGACGAAGGCGTTCATGCGCTCGATGCGGTGGATCAGCCCGTTCTCGATCAGGAAGTCGAGCGCGCGATAGACCGTCGGCGGCGCCGAGCCGAGATCCTCGTCGCGCAGCTGGTCGAGCAGCGCGTAGGCGCCGACCGGCTTGTGGCTCGACCAAACCAGCTCGAGCACGCGCCGCCGAAGCGGCGTGAAACGCAGGCCCTTGTCCGAGCACAGCTTCTCTGCGGCCACGACCGCGTCCTCGATGCAATGCTCGTGGTCGTGGCCCTTGCCGGGGCCGTGTGAGGGAGCTTTGACGGCTTTTTTCACCATGCCGATTTGCCAAGCGGGTAAGCGGCGATTATAGGCCCCCTTCCCTTTCGAGGCCAACGATGCAGACGACCTATCCTCAGCCCGCGATCGACAAGATGCTCGCGGCCATCCAGTTCGACGCCGAGGGCCTGGTGCCCGCGATCGCCCAGCAGCACGGCAGCGGCGAGGTGCTGATGATGGCCTACATGGATCGCTCGNGAGACGATGCGCACCGGCCGCGTCTGCTACTGGTCGCGTTCGCGCCAGGCGCCGTGGCGCAAGGGCGACACCTCGGGCCACATCCAGGAGCTGGTCGAGCTCCGGGTCGATTGCGACGGCGACACGCTGCTGGTCGAGGTCGAGCAGACCGGCGTCGCCTGCCATACCGGCCGGCACAACTGCTTCTTTCGCGCGATCCGCGGCGGCGAGCTCACGGAGATCGCGCCGATCGTCGTCGACATGGAAAAGATCGGGAGGGCGTAAGCTTGGTCCAGCGTGGTTTTGCGCGGCGCGCGTTGCTTGGCGCCGCATTGGCCCTGCCGCTCGGCGCCTGCGGCAAGGACTCCTCCCGGCAGATATCGAGCCTGTTCGGCAGCTCCAGCCCGAAGCTGCTGCCGCGCGGCGATCGCATGGTGCGCTGGGTCTACAATGCCGGGCACGAGACGATGATGGCGCCCGAGGCCTTCGCGCTGATGGGCATCACCAACGAAGGCCGTGACATTCCCGCCCGCCAGCTCGGCGAGGACGGCGCCGACGGCCGCTACGTCATCAGCTTGGTCGAGATCCGCAAGGTCTGGGAGTTCGTGCTGCATCGCAAGCAGGGCGAGGTACTGGTCTTCCACAATTGCGACAGGAGCTTCAAGCGGCTCGCCTCGGTGCGCTACCCGCGCAACGGCCGGCCGACCTTCATCGCGGATGCCGCCTTCGCCGATGCCGACTTCCAGCAGCAGCTGGCCTTCTGGATCGACCGCATGCCCGGTCGGTAGTAGTGTTGCGACGCGATGACAGTCGCTGCCCCTCCCGCCCGCTCTGCCCGCAAGACGCTGCTGGTGTGCGGCGGGGCGCATGCGCTGCATGACGGCTTCACCGATCTCCTGAACGTCCTCTATCCGCTGCTGCAGGCGCAGTTCGGCCTGAGCTACGCCGCGATCGGCGCGCTCAAGACGGTCTATTCCGGCGCCATGGCGAGCGGCCAGATCCCGTCGGGCTGGCTCGCCGGCAAGTTCGGCGGCGTGGCCGTGCTGACGATCGGCACCGCGCTGATCGCCGTCGGCTATGGCGTCGCCGGACTGACCGGGTCGCTCTACGGCGTGATCGCAGGCCTGCTGCTGGCGGGCCTCGGCAGCAGCACGCAGCATCCGATCGCCTCGACCCTGGTGGCCAGTGCCTATCCCGGCCTGCGCTCCCGCACCGCGCTCGGCACCTACAATTTCACCGGCGACGTCGGCAAGGTGGCGCTTCCCGCCTTGTTCGCCGTGCTGGCGGCGGCGCTCGGCTGGCGCCAGGCGATGGTGGTGACCGCGGCGATCGCGATCGCCGGTGCGGGTCTGGTCTTCCTGACACTGCAGTCGGCCGTGATGGCGGACAAGCCCAGGGACGGCAGCACCGCGCTCGCCGGCGAGGACCGGCCGCGCGCCTTCTGGCTGCTGTTCGCCATCCACATCGCCGATAGTGCGGTGCGCTCGGGCTTCCTGATCTTCCTGCCCTTCCTGCTGCAGGCCAAGGGCGCCGACCTGCCGACCATTGGCCTCGCGCTGTCGCTGCTGTTCGCCGGCGGCGCGGCCGGCAAGCTGGCGATGGGCTGGCTCGGCGCCCGTCTCGGCGTCGTGGCGTCGGTGATCCTGACCGAGATGGCGACGACGGTGCTGATTCTCGCCCTGCTGCCGCTGTCGCTCACGCCGGCGCTGGCGTTGCTGCCGCTGGTCGGCCTGATGCTGAACGGCACCTCGTCGGTGCTGTACGGCACGATCCCCGAGTTCGTGCGGGCCGAGCGCCGCACCCACGCCTTTGCGGTGTTCTACACCGGCGGCTCGATCGCGGGCGCCACCA
>VBAF01000060.1:7584-9052 GCA_005884705.1 Alphaproteobacteria bacterium | reverse complement strand
GCCCGGGAGCCGGCGCCGCTGCCGCTCTACCTGGTGTTCGGCATGCTGACGACCAAGGACGCCTCGGGCTTCCTGCGGCCGCTGGCGCGTCATGCCCAAGCGGCGCGCGCCGTGCCGTTCCCCGAGGGCCACAGCGCCTATACGCCGGTCGAGGCCTGCGCCCGGGCGGCCGAGGTCGGCCTCGACTGCGTGCCCACCAACGACATCGGCGCGGCGCTGGAGGACCTGTTGGCCACCCAGCCCGCGCCGATGCGCATTCTCATCTGTGGATCGCTCTACCTCGCGGGCGCAGTGCTGGCCCGCAACGGCTAGACTACGCGATCGCGGTGTTGATCCAGCTCACCAGCTTCTGCTTCGGCTCGGCGCCGATCTTGGTGGCGGCGACCTGGCCGTTCTTGAACAGCAGCAGGGTCGGAATCGAGCGCACGCCGTAACGCGTCGGCGCCATCGGGTTCTCGTCGATGTTGACCTTCACGACCTTGAGCTTGCCGTCCATCTCCTTGGCGATGTCCTCGAGCGAGGGGCCGATCATGCGGCACGGGCCGCACCACTCGGCCCAGAAATCGACCAGCACCGGCGTGTCGGACTTCAGGACTTCCTGCTCGAAGGAGGCGTCGGTTGCTTTTACGGTCATCGTGGGTTCTCCCAAAAACAGTTGATGCCGGTCTTACGGACCGGCGCCACCCTTGGCTAAAAGCTAGGAAGCGGGTCGGGGGGAGTCAAGGTGCGCCGGTGCATAGGGCATTGAGGTATCGAGGGTTTTGGCGTCGATTTCCATCAGTCGGGGTGCAGCCGTCCACAGCAGGAAAGCCCTTACGCGGCGCCCCGGATAGATTTCGGCCAGCAGCGCGCGGTAGAGCGCGAGCTGGCGGCGATAGGCCAGCGCCACCCCCGCCGCCTGTTCGGGCGGCGGCCGGTTGGTCTTGTAGTCGACGATCAGCACTTCCGTCTTGGTGACCGCGAGGCGGTCGACCTGGCCGCTGACGGTGAAGGTGCCGCGCGGCGTCTTCACCGAGCCGATCAGCGGCACCTCGGCGCGCGAGGCTTCGGCGAACAGCGCCTGATGGGCCGGCGACTCGGTGACCGCCAGGGCTTCGGCTGCCCAGTCGGCGACCTCGGCGGCGCTCAGCCCGTGCGCGGGTTGTGCGAGGAAGCGGCCTGCCGCCGCCGCGCGCTCGGCCGGCGGGAGCGCCGGCAGATGGCGCAGCAGATCGTGCATCAGCCGGCCGCGCTGCCAGCGCCGGCGGTCGTCCGCGGCAAGCGGGCTGTAGGCGCGCGGCGCGGCGCGGGCGGCCTCGTCGGGCAGCGGCTGGGAGGGGGCGAGCGGTGTCGGCGGATCGGGCTCCGCGGGCGCGGGCTGGCCGGCCCAGGCTTCGAGCCGGGCCACGGCGTCGAGCGGCAAGGCCTGCTGCTCGGGCACCTCGATGCGGCCCTCGTTGACCAGCTCGTAGCCGTCGCCCGACCAGCC
>VBAF01000060.1:0-7568 GCA_005884705.1 Alphaproteobacteria bacterium | reverse complement strand
TGGCCTCGACGGTCTCGCCCTCGACGCTGGCGGCCAGTCCGGCGGCGATGCGGTCGTACCAGCAGCCGCCATCCTGCGGCTTGGTACCGATCCAGCCGCCGACATAGAGCCGGTCCTCGGCGCGGGTCATCGCCACGTAGAGCAGCCGATTCTGCTCCTCCAGCGCGCGCCGGCGCGACTCGGCGCGCCAGGCACGAGCGGGCTCGGTGGCATCGTCGCTGCGTGGCAGCCACAGCCGGATGTCGCCGTCGCCGGCCAGCAGCCGGTCGCCGTCGCGCGGCACCCGCGTGGTGTCGGGCAGGTAGACGATCGGCGCCTGCAGGCCCTTGGAGGCGTGCACGGTGAGGATGCGCACTTCCTGGCGGCGGTTGGCGTCCAGATCGCGCTTGATCTCGCCGCCGCCCGCCTCGAACCAGCGCAGGAAGCCCTGCAACGAGCCGGCTTCGCTGCGTTGGTATTGCAGCGCGCGGGCGAGCAATTCGTCGATCGGATCGGAGGCCTCGTGGCCGAGCCGCTCGAGCAGGCGCCGGCGGCCCTGCTCGGGGCCGAGCGCCTGGGCGAAGAAATCGAACGGTGTGGTGTAATCGGCGCGCGCCAGCCACTGCGACAGCCGTTCGTGCGCGTCAGCGAAGTCGGCCTCGCGGGCGCGCGTGCGCAGGACCTGCCAGAGATGGCCGGTGCGGTTCCAGGCGAGCGCGAACAGCTTGTCCTCGTCGAGCCCGATCAGCGGCGACTTCAGCAGGCAGGCGAGGTTGAGGTCGTCCTGCGGCAGCAGCACGAAGCGCGCCATGGCGAGCAGGTCCTGGATGGCGAGCTCCTCGCCGAGGTTCAGGCGGTCGACGCCCGCCACCTCGACCTGCTCGCGCTTGAGCTCGCGCACCAGGGCGTTGACGAACTCGTTGCGCCGGCGGACCAGCACCATGAAGTGGCCGGGATGCAGCAGCTCGCCGCCCTTGGCGCCGGAGCGGGCGCGCCGCTCCTTGCCGATCAGGCCCTTGGCGTGGAGCGCGATCAGCCGCGCCAGCCGCTGGTGCGGCGGCGTGGCCATGCCGGCCGGCGCTTCGATCGCGGCGTAGTCGGTCTCGACCTTGTCGGCGGCGACCAGCGGCCACAGCTCGACCCGGCCGGGATCCTGGCCTCGGCTGTGGCGGTGGACGATCACCTCGCCGGGCACGGCCAGGCCGTTCGCCGCATCGATCTGCTCGAACACCCAGTCGACCGCGTCGAGCACTGCCGGCGTCGAGCGGAACGACACGGTGAGCGGCACCTGGGCGAAGTCGCGCCGCGCGAACTGGATGCGCTCGGCGAACCAGTCGCGCATCTCGGCGAGCTTGGCTGGATCGGCGCGCTGGAAGCCGAAGATCGACTGCTTGGTGTCGCCGACCGCGAAGATGGTGCGCTCGCGTGGATTGGCACTTTCGCCGACGAAGAACTCCTCGGTCAGCTTGCGGATCACCTCCCACTGGTCGGGATTGGTGTCCTGCGCCTCGTCGACCAGCACGTGGTCGATGCCGCCGTCGAGCTTGTAGAGCACCCAGGCGGCGCTTTCCGCGCTTTCCAGCAGCCGCCGCGTGGCGACGATCAGGTCGTCGTAGTCGAGCACGCCGCGCCGCCGCTTGGCCGCGGCAAACCGGCGGGTGATGTCGAGCCCGAGCCGCAGCAGCGACAGTGTCAGCTCGACCAGTGCCAGCCCGCGGGCGCATTCGAGTCGCGCCGCCTCGGCGGCGAGGATGTCGGTGATGTTGGCCAGGCGCTTGACCGCGGCTTGGGTCGCGAGCCTCTTCGCCACCTGACCCTGCTTGGTGAAGAAAACCTCGCGATAGGTGACACTGAGATCGTCCCGGTCATCGGCCAGCCAGTCGGCGATTTTCTGGCCCTTTGGACCATCGGTCTTGCCGCCGGCTTCGATCAGCGCGCGCGCCGCCTCGCGTAGCGCCGCCTCATCGAGCGGCGACACCTGCTCGCAGTCGAGGCGCTTGCGCAGCTGGCGGCCGAGGCGCTTGAGGCCGGTCTCGTCGACGATGCGGGCGAGCAGCCAGGCGCGCTCGGCGAGCAGCCGCGCCATCAGCTCGGCATACTCCACCACCGAGATGCGGCTCGCGACGGTGGCCAGCGCGATGCGCAAGATCTCCGGCGCCTGCGGCTGCGCCAGCGCCTCGACCTGCTCGTCCTGCGCCTGGCGCAGCAGGGTCGTGGCCTCGGCCTCGTCCATCACGTCGAAGCCCGGCGGCACGTCGGCCTCGAGCGGGAAGCGCTTGAGCAGCGCTTGGCAGAAGGCGTGGATGGTCAGGATCTGGATGCCGCCCGGCGCATCGAGCACGCGCGCGAACAGCCGGCGCGCCAGGCTGCGCTGCTCGGCCTGCGGCACCTCGGCGATCAGCGCGGCGATCTCCTTGCCGAGCGTCGCATCGTCGGCCATCGCCCAGCGGCCGAGCTGGGCGGCAAGGCGGTTGCGCATCTCGGCGGCGGCCGCCTTGGTGAAGGTGAGGCAGAGGATGCGCTCGGGCAGCACGCCCGCCAGCAGAAGCCGCGTCACCCGGTCGGTCAGCACCTTGGTCTTGCCGGTGCCGGCGTTGGCCTCGACCCAGGCCGACTGGTCGGGCGTGGTGGCGCGGCGCTGCGCGGCGCCCGCGAGCTCGAGCGGATCGAAGCTGTTCATGTCTCGCCGCCGGCCGACCATTCGGCGACCCGCTCGAGGTGGATGTAGTCGTTGAAATGCGGGATGAACTCGGGCCACGGCAGGGCGGCGTAGGGCGTCGCCGGATCGCCGAAGTGGGCGATCATCTTGTGCAGCAACGCGATCATCGCCGGCACCAGGGCATCGCTGTCCTCGACCTCGACTACCTTGCCGCCATCGCCGAGCCCGTTGGCCTGCCAGTAGGACAGCTGGACCGTGCGCGCTGGGCCGTCGATGCCCTCGAACCGCATCGCTGCCTCGAGCAGCAACTGCGGCGAGAACAGCCCGACCAGCTCCTTCTTCGACGGCACACGGCCAGTCTTGTAGTCGATGATGTTCCAGCCGCCCGACTGCGGTGACGGTGAGCGGCCCCAGCGTGATCGAGCCCTTGGTCTCGCTGGCGAGCAGCTTGGTGCCGGCCGCGCGCCGCGCATTCTCGGTGGCGACGAACCAGCGCGCCAGCCGCTGGAAGCGCGGCCACCAGAAGGCACGCTCGGCCGGCGCGGCGAGCACCGTCTCGAGATGCCGCTCGCCCAAGCGCTCGAAGATGGCGAGCGCGTCGTCGGGCAAGGTGCCGTCAGGGTAAGCCTTGAGGAACGCGTCGAATGCCTTGTGCAGTTGCGAGCCGCGCTCGGCCGCGCCGAGCGCCTGCTCCAGCGGATCGAGCGGTTTCAGCCTCAGGATGCGCCGGGCATAGAGGCCGTAGGGATCGCGGCGCCACTGCTCGATGCTGGAGACCGAGAGCTGCGTCGGCCGGGCCGCCAGCGGCGGCCGCGGCTCGGGCCGCGGCCACGGCTTGTAGGCACCGGGCCCGGGATCGTCGAACGATTCGGCCCAGGCGACGTAGCTGCGCCGGCCGCGCTGGATGTACTCCGGCGGCGGCAGGCCGGTCGGCGCGCCGCCCTCGCGCTCGGCGCGGGTCAGCAGCACGCGTTCGGCGGCGAGTGCGGAGGCAAAGTCGTGTGCCGACAGGCCGATGCGCCGCTCGGGCTGCGGCAGGCCGAGCTGCTTGCGCATCGGCCGGTTGATCCACGGGCCGGTCTCGACCGCCGGCGGCCAGGTGCCGTCGTTCAATCCGCCCAGCACCAACAGGTCGGCGCGCTGCAAGCGCGCCTCGAGCGGCCCCCAGATGGCGAGACGTGGATGGCGACCGTAGCTCGGTCGGATCGTCTCGGTCGCCAGCATCGTCGTCAGCAAGGCCGGCCATTCCCCGCCGGCGATCGGCCGGCGGTTGCTCCACGCCGTGCGCAGCCGCGCCAGGACGTCGGCCAGCGCCTCGCCGGCATCGCCCGCCCACAGCATGTCCTGCGGCGTGCACTGTTCGGCGGTGGCGATGGTGAGATCGATCAGGGTCGATGGCGCCGCTCCCTCGGCGACGGCGCGGCTGAGCTCGGCGGTCGCCCGCGCCAGCCGCTCGACCAGATCGACGACGTCGCTGCGGTCCTGGGCGACGCGCTGTTGCAATGCCGCGAGGCCGGGATCGGGCTTGAGGCCGCGCAGCCCCTTGCGGTCGAGCCGGCGCGCCGCATCGAGCAGGCCTGCGCGCGTGAGACCGAGCGTGCACAGCGGATGCTTGAGCAGCGCCAGCAGGTCGACCGGAGCGAAGCGCGACTCGACGGCGGCGAGCAGCGCGCGCAGCAAGGTGGCGGGCGGCGTGTCGGCGAGCGGCTGGCCGGCCGAATCGTCGATATCGATGGTCCAGCGCCGCAACTCGGCGGTGACGCGGCGCGCAAGGTCGCGGTCGGGGGTGACAAGTGCTGCGGTACGCTGCGGCGTTTCCAGCGCCTCGCGCAGCGCCAGCGCGATCACCAGCGCCTCCTGGTGCGGCGTGGCGCAGTCGGCGCGGGTGACGTGCTCGAGCGCGGCCGGACTGGGCCGCTGCCAGGTGTCGGTGGTCTCGCCCGGTCGCATCAGCTCGGCGATCAGTTGCCGGCGCGCGCGGTCGCCCGCGGCGCCCGGCCAGTCGGCGACCTCGCCGCGCTCGCAACCGAACGCCAGTAAGAGCTCGCGCAGGCCGAACTGCGGATGCGTCGGGTCGAGCTTGCTCCAGCTCTCGTCGTCCATCTCGCGGTCGAGGCCGGGCAGCACGACGGCGCCCTGGGCTAAGCCGGCGATCACGGCGAGCAGCTCGCGGGTGGCGGGCTGCGAGCCGGTCGAGCCGGCAGCGATCACCGGCGTCGACGGCGGCCGCTCGCGCCAGCGCTCGGCCTGGGCGCGGATCGCGCGCGTGCGCCGCTCGAGCGCGTCGATCTGGCCGCGCTCGGCCAGGATCTTGGGCCAGTGCTCACCGACGATGGCGAGGAAACGCAGGGTGCGGCGCCAGTGGATGGCGAAGTTGCCGTCGACCAGCGCCTCCAGCCGGTCGAACGGCACGCCGTCGATCGCCAGCTCATCGAGCAGGCCGCCAAGCTCGCGCGCGAGCTTCAGCGCCTGCGCCGCGGTCTGGGCGATCGGCTGGCCGTCCTCGCCCTTGAAGGCCAACACCAGCTCGCTCAGCAGCGCCTCGCGCTCGGCCGAATCGATCGCGGTCGGCAGCGCCAGTGCCGCGCCGTCGGGCCGGTCGTCCCAGGCGCCCCCCGCGCCGTCGTCGAGATCGCCGAGCGGCGCCATCTGCGGCAAGAGGGTCGGCTTGCCGTTCGAGGCGCGCAGGAACGCCTCGCGCAGCGAGCGCACCGAGCGGCGGGTCGGCAGCAGGATCAGGATGTCGGCGAGGGCGAGCGGATCGCCGCCATGCTGGGCCAGCACGCCGGCTGCCAGCTCGTCGGCGAAGCGGCGGTCGATGCCGATCGAGAAGACGCCCTTCATGCGAGCATCCGCTCGGCTTCGGCCAGCGCCTGCGGCGTGCCGACATGGAACCAGTCGCCGTCATGCACCAGGCCGAACAGCCGGCCGGCCGCCTCGGCGCGGGTCCACAGCTTGAGCAGCGAGAACGGGCCGTCGGGCGACTCCTGGAACAGCCGCCGGTCGCACACCGACACGCTGGCGAACATGTAGGGCGCGGATGTCGCGGAGCCGCGATGGCGCGCCCGGCCGTCTTGCCCGAGGAAATAGTCGCCGCGGTCCTTCGCCTCGCGGCCGATCGCCTTGTCCAGCGGATGCAGCAGCAACAGCGCGTCCATGCGGGCAGGGTCCCAGGCCGCTTCCATGCGCGCCAACATCGGGCAGCGGCCGTCGCGCCACAAGCCGTCACCGTTGAGGATGAAATACGGCCCGTCGCCCAACAGCGGCAGGGCGTTCTTGACGCTGCCGCCGGTCTCCAGCAGCCGCTCTTCGCGCACGATGCGTGCGCGGCTGCCGAGGTGCCGCGCGATCTGCTCGCCGAGATGATGCACGTTGACGACGACGGTGCGCATGCCGTGCCGGTCGAGCCGCTCCAGCGAACGGTCGAGCATCGATCGGCCGGCGACCGCGATTAGCGGCTTAGGCGTGGCGTCGGTGAGCGGCCGCAGGCGCTCGCCGCGGCCGGCCGCCAGGATCATGGCCGTGTCGATCAATTGGCGCCGATGCGCCGCAAGGGCGGCGGCAACTGACGGTCGACCCACAGCCGCAGCGGCTCGAGCGCGGGATGCTGCAGGGCTCGCTCGAACATGCGCCAGACCCTCGGCAGGTGCGGCAGGTATTCCGGCTTGCCGTCGCGCCGCAGCAGGCGAACGAACAGGCCGATGATGCGGGCGTGGCGCTGCGCCGCCATCAGCGCGAAGCCGGTCCGGAAATCCTTGTCCGGCAGGCCGGTCGCGGCGAGGTAGCGCGCCAGGCAGGCGG
Source organism: Alphaproteobacteria bacterium (assembly GCA_005884705.1). GTDB lineage: Bacteria > Pseudomonadota > Alphaproteobacteria > Reyranellales > Reyranellaceae > Reyranella. Next base: position 1,129 of record VBAF01000060.1, on the reverse strand, counting down.
CCTGTACGGCGGGCGACACGTCGCGCCGCGCATCCTCGATCAGCGAGACCAGGTCGTAGGAGGGATGCCCGCGCTGGGCGTCCTGGAAGTCGAGCAGGCCGCAGGCGCGCACGCCGGGGCGCTGCGACAGCCACAGCAGATTGTCCTTGTGGAAGTCGCGCAGCAGCAGCGCGACGGCGCTGTTTGGCAGGTTGGCGAGGCAGCGGCGCCAGGCGGCGCCGTAGCTCTGCGCGGTGTCGGCGGGCGTTGCGCGGCCGGTCGCCTCCGGCAGGTACCATTCGGGCAGCAGCATCGCCGCCTCGATCAGCGCCTCGCCTTCGTAGGCGCCGAGGCCCGGCAGCAGGCCATGATCGGGCGCGGCATGGACCGCGACCAGCACGTCGGTGGCGCGGGCGTAGAGTTCGGCCTCGTCGCCGCCGTTGGCCAGCACGCGGGCGAAGGTATCGTCGCCCAGATCCTCGAGCAGCAGGAAGCCGCCCGCTTCGTCGACCCGCCAGATCTCGGGTGCGCTGAGCTTCATCGACAAGAGATGCCGGCCGATGCGTACGAACGGCCGTACATCCTCCTGCGGCGCCGGCGCGTCCATCACGACGGCGGTGCCGCTGGCGCGCGTCAGGCGGAAATACTTGCGGAACGAGGCGTCGCCGGCGAGCAGCCGCTCCGCGGCGTCGCCCCAGCCCGCGCCGACGATGAAGTCGCGCCGCCGCGCTGCGCGGTCAGACATCGAGGATTGCGCGCCGTCCATCGCCCGCCAGCTCCAGGATCACACTGAGATGCTTGGGCAGGAGTGGGCCCAGCCGCTCCGGCCATTCGACCAGCACGATGCCGTCGGCCAGCGCCTCTTCCCAGCCGAGCTCGTAGACCTGCTCGGGCGCCTCCAGCCGATAGAGATCGAAGTGCCAGAAGGCGCCGCGCCAGGTCTCGTAGACCTCGACCAGGGTGAAGGTCGGGCTGGGCACGATCAGGGCGGGATCTTCGGCGGCGGCGCGGATGATGGCGCGCGCCAGCGTCGTCTTGCCGGCGCCGAGATCGCCCTTCAGCCCGACCACGTCATTGAGCTTCAGGCGCGTGGCCAGGGTGGCGCCCAGCGCCTCGGTCGCGCGCTCGTCGGGCAGGGACATGGAAAAAG
>VBAF01000059.1 GCA_005884705.1 Alphaproteobacteria bacterium | reverse complement strand
GACATCGGCATAGAGATAAAAGGCGCCTTGCGCCGGCGTCAGGCGATCGAGGCCCGCCGCCGGCAGGCCGGCCATCAGCAGGTCGCGGTTGGCCTTGTAGCGGCGGACATGGCCGTCGAGTTCGTCGCTGCCGTCGAACGCCGCCACCGCGGCGTGCTGGCTGAGGGTCGGCACCGAGATGAAGAAGTTCTGGCTGAGCCGCTCGATCGGTCGCACCAACTCCTGCGGCAGCACCAGCCAGCCGACCCTCCAGCCGGTCATCGAGAAATACTTCGAGAAGCTGTTGACCACGATGGCATGGTCCGAGACCTCGACCGCCGAGACGGCTTCGCCCTCGTAGACGATGCCGTGATAGATCTCGTCGGAGATCAGCCGCACGCCATGCGCGTGGCACCAGTCGGCCAGCGTCTTGAGCTCGCGCCGCGACACCATCGTGCCGGTCGGATTGGACGGGCTTGCCACGATCAGGCCGGCGATCGGACCCGCCTTCTCGAGCGCCAGCACGGTCGGCTGGAAGCGATCGGCCGCCGAGGTCGGCAGATCGACCGGCTCGAGATTGAGCGCAGCCAGGATGTTGCGATAGGCGGGGTAGCCGGGCGCCGCGAGCGCAATCCGGTCGCCGGCATCGAAGCTCGCCAGGAACGCCAGCGGAAAGCCGCCCGACGACCCGGTGGTGACGACGACGCGCTCCGGCGGGACCTCCACCCGATAGCAGTCGCGATAGTGCCGCGCGATGCGCTCACGCAGCGCCGGCAGGCCGAGGGCGGCGACATAACCGATGCGATCCGTGTCGAGCGCGGCGCGCGCCGCCGCGAGCGCTTCCTTGGGCGCGGGCGTGCTGGGCTGGCCGACCTCGAGATGGATGACGGTATCGCCCGCCGCTTCCTTCTCGGCCGCCGCCGCCATGACATCCATGACGATGAACGGATCGACGGCGGCGCCGCGGCGCGAGAGCGGACGCGACATCGGCTCAGCGCGGCGAGGCGTTCAGCGCGAGGCCAGCGCCGGCCGGGTCGGCGCCGCCGTTGCAGCTCGCGCCGCCACTGCGGATGCCGTCGGGGCAGGCGATGGCGTTGACGTAGCCACCCTGCCCGCCATGCGCCTTGAGCGCCGCCGCCACATACTGGTGCTTGTCGACCGTGCCGCGCGCGATCACCCCGGTCGCGTAGGCCGCCGCGGGCGAGCCGCCGCCGGCGCCCGCGAACAGCACCTCACCGTTGCCGGGATTGCCGATCACCAGCGGGCTCAGCGCCGTGCCGTCCGCAGTCGGCGTGCCGAGCAGGATGCCGGTATTGGGCACCATCACCCGTGCGCCGAACAGCTGGCCCATCGACAGGCTGCAGGCCGCCGCGCCGCCCTTCGAATCGACCGCCACGAATCCCGAGATGCCGCCGGAGTCCGCCGGCACCGCCCCGGCCGGTCCGGGCTGGCCGTTCCAGCCGGCGAGCGCCATCGCGCCCGCCATCGGCGGCGGCGCGACATAGACGCGGAAGCCGCCGAAGCTCTCGCCGGCGGGTGGGCTGGCTTGCGGCAGGGTGTTGCGCATCGCCTCGAGCGGCAGGCTGCCGCCGATCTGCGCGATCTGATCGGACATCAGGCGCGCCAGACTGCCACTGAAGAACTCCGCGCCGCCGCGCTGGCGGATGACGCCCAAGGTCGCCGCAAGTTCGGTCTGGACGAGATTGTCGCCCTCGGTCACCGCCGTCCCGCTGCCGCGGCCGAAGATGCGGCGGGCCTCGCTGTCGGCGCCGAGCGCCACCGCGCCCGCCTGCAGGTCGCGCGACAGCGCCCGCGACACCGGCAGGCCAAAGCGTGCCAGCCGCTCGCCCGGCGCCACCACCGCCTGCCACGGCACCTGGCCGTGCCGCGCATGCATCAGCGTGATCGCGCGCACCCCGCTCGGCACCGTGATCGGGGTGCCGCGCACCCCGCCCGGCGCCGCAACCGGGGCGAACACGAAGGCCTCGCCCGCCCGCGTCCTGGAATCGTGCACGATGCAGACGCCGGAGGCGCCGAGGCTGGCAGCCGAGGGCAGCGTGACAGCCATGGCAAAGTACATGGCAGCTGCGGCGTCGGTGGCGTTGCCGCCGCCCTTCAGGACATCGCGGCCGACCTCGGCGGCGCGGCTTTCGTCGGCCGCGACGGCGGCAAAGCTTACGCCGCGCAGCATATTGCCGACTGGCGCGCGCTGGCCGGACAAACCCGCCGGATTCCTCACGTTTTCGGGATCGGGCTCACTTCCGCCACACCCTGCCAATACCAAGGCGGCGATGACCGCCAGCCTGCGCATTTGACGGCGCGGCCGACCGTTCCTAGCTTGACCCTCAGCCGTGCCGCCCGTGTCCCGACGCATCTTCATCCTCTTCTGTATCCTGCTGCTCGCGCTGGTGCCGCTTCGTGCCGCCGTTGCGCAGCAAGGTCAACGGCTCAGTCTGATCCGCGACGCCGAGATCGAGAACGCCATCCGCACGATGGTCACGCCGATCTGGCGCGTCGCCGGCCTCGATCCCGGCGCCGTCGAGATCATGATCGTGCAGGACAACGCGCTCAACGCCTTCGTTGCCGGCGGCCAGCGCATCTTCATCAACACCGGCCTGCTGCTGCGTACCGAGCGGCCCAATCAGCTGATCGGCGTGCTGGCGCACGAGACCGGCCACATCTCGGGCGGTCACCTGGCGCGCGCACAGGAGGAGATGGAGAAGCTCAGCACGCTGCAGATCCTCGAGGCGCTGCTCGGCGCCGGAGCGATGGCCGGCAGCTCGATCGGGGGCGGCGGGATGGGCCGGCCGGCGCCGGCCGATGCCGGCGGCGCCATCGCGCCCGGCTCGCTGCTGACCTACCTGAAATACACGCAGACGCAGGAGAGCTCGGCCGACCAGGCGGCAATCAGCTTCCTCGAACGCACGCACCAGTCGGTCAAGGGGACGATCGAGTTCCTGCGCGTCCTGCTGCGCGAGGAACGCCTGCTGATCGGCCGGCGAGATCCCTATCTCACGACCCATCCGCTGACGCCGGATCGCATCGAGGCGTTCGAACAGGCGGCGGCGCGCTCGGCTTACACCGACGCGCCCGAGTCGCCGCAATTCCTCGACCTGCACCATCGCATGGTCGCCAAGCTGATGGGCTTCATCACGCCCAGCACCGCCCTGCAGCGCTTCTCGGAAGGCGACCGCGCGGTGCCGGCGCGTTACGGCCGCGCCATCGCGCTCTACCGCACCGGCGCGCTCGGCTCGGCGCTGCTGACCGTCGACGGGCTGCTGAAGGACTATCCGAACGACCCCTACTTCCACGAGCTGCGCGGCCAGATGCTCTACGAGAACGGCCGCGCCAACGAGGCGATACCGTCCTACCGGCGCGCCGCGCAGCTGCTGCCGGCCGTCGGCATCGTCAAGGTCGACTTCGCGCGCGCGCTGCTCGAGACCAACAAGCCGGACAACGACCGCGAGGCGGTGCGCAATCTCGAGATCGCGGCCCAGACCGAATCCGGCAGCTTCGATCTGTGGCGCCTGACTGCGACCGGCTACTCCAGGCTCAACAATCACGGCATGACCTCGCTCGCCCGCGCCGAGATGGCGATCCTGCGCGGCCAGCGCGCCGAGGCGCAGTCCCACGCCGCC
>VBAF01000058.1 GCA_005884705.1 Alphaproteobacteria bacterium | reverse complement strand
TGTAGCGCACCGGCTTGTGCGGCCAGTCGTCGGTGGCGCGGGCCGCGCCGGAGGCGACGAAGGGAGCGGCCGCCAAGACCAGGGCACGGCGGCGGGTAAGCGGAACGCGGACTCGGGACATCTGAACGTGACCTCCGGTTGCTCTTCATACTTTGTGAACTCTAGCCGCAAATCCGCGCGCGTCCCACCGATTCGCTCTATATGCTCGGCGGCGGAGGACGCCCCATGGAATTCGGCATGTTCCACGAGTTTCAGCGCTTGCCCGGCACGACCGACGCGCACGCCTTTGCCGACTCGTTCGCGCAGATCGACGCGGCCGAGCGGCTCGGGCTCGACGCGATGTGGCTCGCCGAACTGCACTTCAATCCCGAGCGCTCGGTGCTCGCCTCGCCGCTGATCCTCGCCGCCGCGATCGCCGCGCGCACCAAGACCATGAAGATCGGCACCGCGGTGCAGGTGCTGCCGCTCTGCCATCCGCTGCGGCTCGCCGAGGAGGTCGCCACCATCGACCATCTCTCCAACGGCCGGCTGATCTTCGGCGTCGGCCGCTCGGGCTTCGCCCATACCTACCGGACCTACGGCGTCGACTACGGCGAGAGCCGCGAGCGCTTCGCCGAGACGCTGGCGATCGTCAAACGCTGCTTCACCGAGGAGCGCTTCAGCCACCAGGGCAAGTACTTCGCCTACGACAACGTCCGCCTGTCGCCGCGGCCGGTGCAGCAGCCGTGGCCCGAGATCAGGGTCGCCGCCGCGAGCCCCGACACCTACGAGGAGATGGGCACGATGGGCCATCCGATCTTCGTCGCGGCGCGCATCGGCAACCTCTCCGAGCTGGCGCCGAATGTGAAGGTCTTCCGCGACGCCTGGAAGCGCGCCAGCCATCCCGGCCGCGGCGAGGTCTATCTCCGCGTGCCGGTCTATGTCGCCGAAACCGAGGCGGCGGCGCGCGAGGAGCCGCGCGAGAGCATCCTCCATCTGCTGCACACCATCGGCGGCCGGCTCGCCGAATCGGCCCAGCTCGCCGGCGCCCGCGCGATCGAGAACCGCGCCGCCCGCGGCGCCAAGATGCTGTCGATCGAGTACGACGAGGTGCTGCGCGAGCGCATGATCGTCGGCACGCCCGAGCGCGTGATCGACCGGCTGAAGCAGCTGCAGGAGGAGCTCGGCCTCGACGGCATCCTGGCCGAGCTCAATCCCGGCAGCCGGATCCCGCACGAGCGCGTGATGACGGCACTCCGGCTGCTCTGCGAGCGCGTGATCCCGGCGTTCAAGTAAGCGCCTTCACAGGCGCGTAAGCCCCTTTACAGAGGCGTAGGCGGAACAGGCTCCGGCGGGCGGCCGTTACTTGCGGGCACCGCCGCCAATGAAGGAGCCCCCAATGCACAAGATCCTGCTGATCCTCGGCTTGGCCATGCTGGTGGCCGGCCTCGCCGCCTGCGAGCAGGGCTACGGCCCGACCTATTCCCGCAGCGCCCGCTACGGCGACAACGCTACCGCCGCCACCGCCATCGCCAACAACGGCTCGTCCTCGACCAGCGTCGAGGCCCAGCGGCAGAAGATCTACAACCAGTATCGCTGATCCGGATTCCCCGGGGAACGTCCCACGCCTTCCCACCGTCGTGGGAAACGGAAAACGCCGGCCCGCCTGATCTTTAGGAGATTCTTCCCGAGTCCTCCCCCCTCCCCCACGGTGTTAGCGTACCGCGCCGGAGGAGCCTCAAAACACCTTGGTGTTTTGACCTGTCAAAACACCTTGGTGATCGAGGCGAAGAACCGGCCCTCGCAGGCGCGGGTGAAGCCGCAGCCCGACGCCTCGATGTTGGTGTCGGTGTAGGCCACGGTGACGTCGAGCCCCCACACGGAGGTCACCGAGCCGATCTGCCAGTACCAGTAGTCGTTGCCCGGCAGCTCCAGCACGTCCGGCTTCTCGATCCAGACGTTGCCGAGCGAGCCGTAGGCCTTCATCCGCACGCCGTCGGGCAGCGGCAGGAAGGTGAGCGGCACGGTGATCAGCCCGCGCTTGTTCCAACTCCGGCCGGCATGGGCGATCGTGTCGGGGCTGTAGCGCACCCGGGCCGAGGCGATCAGCGGCCCGAAATCATAGTCGAGCTTGGCCGACCATTCGCCGTACTCGAGCCCGAGATCGGCGGGAAAGCTCGGGTAGAGGTAGCGGATGTAGCCGAGGTCGAGCGTCAGCCGCTTGCCGAACAGGCCGAGCTTGAGGCCGGCCGCAAGGTCGATCTCCTCGCCCGGCCCGGTTTCGGGAAAGCTGACGTTGGTGCCGAGCGCCGAGACGTAGAGCCGGAGCCACGGGCCGTCCTTCAGCAGGCCATCCTGCAGCAGATACGGCGAATGCCAGTCGAGGCCGACCTGGAAGGCGGGCTTGTTCTCGGTGCTCGAGATGCCGGACTGGGCGTAGTCGGTGGCGATCGTGAAATTGGCGTGGAACTCGCCGCCGAACGGGGTGGTCCAGCGGTCGGGCCCGTCGGCACGGGCGGTCGGGGCCGCGCAGAGCATCCATAGCGCTGCGCAGGAGGCCAGTCTCAGGGCGGTCTGCACGCCGGCAACGATAAGGCGGGGCGGTTTGCAGGGCCAGCGGGCAAGGGGTGGCGGTGGACGCGGCCGGAAGTCGCGACGTAGGCTCGCCGGCGAACCACGAGAAAAGGGCACACGACGATGAGCGGAAAACTCAGGACCACCCAGGGCCGCGGCCGCCTGTTCGACAGCGTGCTCGACACGATCGGCGACACGCCCTGCATTCGCGTCAATAATCTCGCGCCCAAGGGCGTCACGCTCTACGTCAAGGCCGAGGCCTTCAATCCGGCCTCGTCGGTCAAGGACCGGCTGGCGGTCAACATCATCGAGGCGGCCGAGCGCGCCGGCACGCTCAGGCCCGGCCAGACCGTGGTCGAGGCGACCAGCGGCAACACCGGCATCGGGCTCGCCATGGTGTGCGCCCAGAAGGGCTATCCGCTGGTCGTCACCATGGCCGACAGCTTCTCGATCGAGCGCCGCAAGCTGATGCGCATCTTCGGCGCCAAGGTCGTGCTGACGCCGCGCGCCGCCAAGGGGCTCGGCATGTACCAGAAGGCGGTCGAGCTCGCCAAGGCCAACGGCTGGTTCCTGGCGCACCAGTTCGAGACGCCGGCCAATGCCGAGATCCACGAGGCGACGACGGCGCGCGAGATCATGGCCGACTTCAAGGGCCAGCGGCTCGACTGGTTCGTCACCGGCTACGGCACCGGCGGCACGGTGGCGGGCGTCGCCCGCGTGCTGCGCCGCGAGCGGCCTGAGACCAAGATCGTGCTGTGCGAGCCGGCCAACGCCCAGCTCGTCGGCAGCGGCAAGCCGCAGGACCGCGCCGCCGACGGCTCGCCCGCCTCGAGCCATCCGAGCTTCGAGCCGCATCCGATCCAGGGCTGGACGCCGGATTTCATCCCGCTGGTGCTGCAGGAGGCGATCGACAAGAAATACTTCGACGAGCGCGTCGCCATCGCCGGCGCCGAGGGCGTGAAGGCGGCGAAGATGCTGGCGCAGAAGGAGGGCATCTTCACCGGCATCTCCGGCGGCTCGACCTTCGCGGTGGCGCTGCAGGTCGCCCAGAAGGCGGCGCCGGGATCGGTCGTGCTCGCCATGCTGCCCGACACCGGCGAGCGCTACCTCACCACGCCGCTGTTCGACGGCATCGTCGAGGGCATGGACGAGGAGGAGCTCGCGATCTCGAAGTCGACGCCGGGCTATCACATGCCGGCGTAGGGCAGGACGGGCGGCGCCGCGCGAGCCGGGGCGGCGTTAGCCCTTCTGGCCGCGGCCGGCGCCGACGCGCTTGTCCTTCTTCACCGATTTCGGCCCACCGTGGACCGCGTCCTTGGCGATCTGCTTGGTCGACTGGCTCTCGGCGGCCTGCTTCGGATCGTCCTTAGCCTTCGGCTCGGGCTTGATCTTGATCATGGAAATGAACGGGCTCGTGAGTTGGGAGTTGCCGGGTGGCGACCTTCGGCGGTTGCGCGCTGTTGCGCAAGCCATAGAGTCGCGCACTCGAAGAGATTCGAAGTCCTAACCTTCTGATCTGCAGTCCGAGTTTCTTCAGGCGTCCTGTCGCCCCTAAGGCCGCACGTAGCTCCACCCCTGCTCTTGCAGCTCCATCACCCGCACCACGCCCGACTTCACGACGGTCGCCTGCGAGACGATCG
>VBAF01000057.1 GCA_005884705.1 Alphaproteobacteria bacterium | reverse complement strand
GACCACAAGCCGATCGTGCTCGACCTGCAGATCGCCGATGCGCGCGCCCGCGCCCATCCCTTGCAGCGCGTCCGCCGGCGGCTGGTGAAGATCCGGACTGCCTTCCGCTAAAGCAGTTTTGGCGGTTTTCGCCGTTTTCGCCGTTTTTCCCGAGCTGACCAAAACGGGCGGCGCTTCGGGGAGAAGGCTTTAGCGATTAGCCATAAATGCTGTAATTCGAGGCCGGCGAATTTTGGCAATTATAGCTATTGGATTGCGGGCGAGTTGAAGCTTCAGAGGTAGGGCTGCAGCAGGCGCGCGGCGTTGTTGCGGAGCTTGAGCGGCAACCGATCGCGCCCCATCTCGGCCAGGGTGAGCAGCCGTCCCGCCGGCAGCGCGCCGGTGAGCGCGCGGGCGAAGGCTTCGTCCTGGATCTCGACGTTGAGCTCGAAGTTCAGCCGGAAGCTGCGGGTGTCCCAATTGGCGCTGCCGATCAGCGACCAGGCGTCGTCGATCGTCATCAGCTTGGAATGATCGAACGGCGGCGGCAGCAGCCAGACCCGGCAGCCGGCCTCGAGCAGATTGCGCAGCGCCACCCGCCGCGCCCAGTCGAGGATGCGATGGTTGGAGTGCTCGGGCACCAGGATGTCGACGGCGATGCCGCGCATGGCGGCGAGGCCCAAGGCCATCGTCAGCGCGTCGGGCGGCAGGAAGTACGGCGTGACGACGCGGATCGAGCGGCGGGCGCAGGCGATGGCATGCAGGACCGCGAACTCGATCTGCTCCATGTCCTCGTCCGGCCCCGAGGTGATCACGCGCGCCACGGCGGCGCCGACCGGCTCGAGCTCGGGGAACCAGCCATCGTCCAGCAACTTCTCGCCGGTCTCGTAGAGCCAGTCGTCGGCGAAGGCCTCGGTGAGCTGCTCGACCACCGGGCCTTCGACGCGGAAATGGGTGTCGCGCACCGGATGCGGCGGATGCGCCGCCAGCAGGTTCTCGCGGCCGATATTGATGCCGCCGGTGAAGGCGGTGCGGCCATCGACCACCAGGAGCTTGCGATGGTTGCGCAGGTTGAGGAACGGCGTCTTCCACGGCACGTAGGAATGCAGGAAGCGGTCGACCGGCACGCCGGCCTCGCGCAGGCGCTGGTAGGTACCCGACCAGAAATAGCCGCCGCCGATGCCGTCGATCAGCACCCGGACCTGCACGCCGCGGCGCTGGGCGCGGATCAGCGCCTGGATGAACGGCAGGCCCGCCTCGTCGTCGCGGAAGATGTAGCTCGCCAGGCCGATGCTCTTCTGCGCGCCGTCGATCGCCGCGAGCATGGCGGGATAGGTTTCGTCGCCGTTGCGCATCTGGCTGACCTTGTTGCCCGCCTCGGCCGAGAGGCCGGTGAGCCGGCCGATCGCGTACTCGAGCGGCGTCAGCGGCCCGGCGTCGGGCGCGTTGGGCGCCACCTCGTCGACCAGGAACATGTGGCTGCGCTCGCGCCGCAGGCGCAGCGCGCGCCGCTTCACGCGATTGACGCCCAGCGCGTAGTACAGCACGCCGCCGATGAACGGCGACAGCCAGGCGATCCCCATCCAGGAGATCGGTTGCGCTTGTTCAGAAGGACGTGGACGGTGACGCCCGCCGCGATGGCGATGTGCGCCAGCGCAGCCAGTTCGCCCCAGAACCAGGCGAGATCGCTGGGAGGAGGAGACACCGTCTCCGCTTAGGCCACCGCCCTGATCGCCTTGCCCGTGATCTCGATGATCTCGTCGATCTGGCCCTTCTCGATGACCAGCGGCGGCGACATGGCGAGCGCATCGCCTGACTGGCGCATCATCAGGCCAATATCGAAGGCCTTCACGAACGCCTTGTAGCCGCGCGTGCCGACCGCGCCCTCGGGCGCGAGATCGATGCCGCAGGCAAGGCCGAGGTTGCGGATGTCGGTGACGTTGGGCAGGCCCTTGAGCGAGTGCACGCCCTCCTCCCAGTAGGAGGAAAGCTCGCCGGCACGCTGGAACAGCGCCTCGTCCTTGTAGATGTCGAGCACGGCCGAGGCCGCCGCGCAGGCCAGCGGATGGGCGGAGTAGGTGTAGCCGTGGAACAGGTCGACCGCGTTCTCCGGGCCCTGCATCAGGCCGTCGAACACGTGCTTGCGCACGAACACGCCGCCCATCGGCACGGTGGCGTTGGAGATGCCCTTGGCGACGGTCATCAGGTCGGGGATGACGCCGAACTTCTCGGCGGCGAAGCCGGTGCCGAGGCGGCCGAAGCCGGTGATGACCTCGTCGAAGATCAGCAGGATGCCGTGCTTGTCGCAGATCTCGCGCAGGCGCTTGAGGTAGCCCTTGGGCGGCGGCAGGAAGCCGGTCGAGCCGGCGCACGGCTCAACGATGACGGCGGCGATGTTGGAGGCGTCGTGCAGGCCGACGATGCCCTCCAACGCATCGGCCAGATGCACGCCGTGCTCTGGCTCGCCCTTGGAGAAGGCGTTCTGCGGCAGATGGGTGTGCGGCAGGTGATCGACGCCCGGCAGCAGCGCGCCGAACCACTTGCGATTGTTGACCATGCCGCCGACCGAGATGCCGCCGAAGCCGACGCCGTGATAGCCGCGCTCGCGGCCGACGAAGCGGGTGCGCGTGCCCTGGCCGTTGGCACGGTGATAGGCGAGCGCGATCTTGAGCGCGCTGTCCACCGCCTCCGAGCCCGAGTTGCAGTAGAAGGCATGGTTGAGGTCGCCCGGCAGCATCGCGGCATGGCGCGCCGCGAGCTCGAAGGACTTCGGATGGCCCATCTGGAACGACGGCGCGTAGTCCATCTCCTCGAGCTGCTGGGCGATCGCCGCCTTGATCTCCTCGCGGCCGTGCCCCGCATTGACGCACCACAGGCCGGCGGTGCCGTCGATCACCTTGCGGCCCTCCGGCGTCCAATAGTGCACGCCCTTGGCCCGGGCGAGCAGCCGCGGGTTCGCCTTGAACTGCCGGTTCGCCGTGAACGGCATCAGGAAGGCGTCCATGTTGTTGGCGACGGGCACTGATTTCGGCGGGGTCATGGGAAATCCTTGGCTGGAGCGAGCTGTCATCCCGAGCGTGGCGAGGCTGTCACTCGGGATGACAATATTCCGGTAATTCCTATCATTTGTTCACGTCGACGACCACGCGGCCGCGTATTTCTCCCTTGAGGATTTTTGGGCCCAGACCCATGAGATCGCCGAGCCCCGCCTCGCTTACCGTGCTGTCGAGCTTGTCGAGCGGCAGGTCGCTGCCGAGTCGGCGCCACGCCTCCTCGCGCGGCGCCTTGGGCAGCATCACCGAGTCGATGCCGTACATGCTGACGCCGCGCAGGATGAACGGGAGGATGGAGCCGGGGAACGCAGGCCCGCCGGCAAGGCCGCAGACCGCGGCGGCACCGCCGTATTTCACCTGGGCGAGCGCACGGGCCAGCATCACGCCGGACACGGTGTCGATCACGCCGGCATAGCGCTCCGACGAGAGCGGCCGGTCCGGCGCCTCGCTGAGTTCCTTGCGCTCGAGGATGGTCGCCGCACCGAGCGACTTCAGGTACTCGCCCTCCTGCGGCCGGCCGGTAGCGGCGACGACCTGGTAGCCGAGCCGGGCCAGGATCGCGACCGCGACCGAGCCGACGCCACCCGCCGCGCCGGTCACCAGCACCTCGCCCGATGCCGGACCCACGCCGTGCTTCTGCAGCGCCATCACGCACAGCATCGAGGTGTAGCCCGCCGTTCCGATCGCCATCGCCCGCTTGGTCGAGATCGTGGCCGGCAACTTGACCAGCCAGTCGCCCTTGACCCGCGCCCGGGTGGCATAGCCGCCCCAATGCAGCTCGCCGACCCGCCAGCCGTTCAGCACCACCTTGTCGCCCGGCTTGAAGGCGGGATTGTCCGACGCCTCGACCGTGCCCGCGAAATCGATGCCGCCGACATGCGGCCAGGTCCTCACCAGCCCGCCGCCCGAAGTGAGGATCAGCCCGTCCTTGTAGTTCAGGGTCGAGTATTCGACGGCGACGGTGACGTCGCCGGCGGGAAGCCTGCTGTCGTCCAGGCTCTCGATCGCACCACTTACCTTGCGGTCGGCTCCTTGCGTCAGCACCAGCGCGCGGAATGGCATGAGATCTCCTTCGATGACAGACGGCGTTGTATCAGCCTGGCCGAACGCGGGCGACATCGGTGGCAATCGCGCGCGCCAGCGCCTGCAGCCGCTTCCCGAAACGCAGCGCCACCTCGACCTCGTTCATCGCCGAGCGCGGGAAACGCATCGACAGGCTGCCGAGCACGCGGGCCCCGCGACGGATTGCGACGGCCATGCCCTGCAGCCGGGTCGGCCGCGGCGGCTGGGTGAAGGCCACGCCGTCGCGTCGCACCCGCTCCAGCACCTGATCGAGCGCCGCCTCCTGCCGGCGCGACAGGCCGCCGATGTCGCGCAGGATGGTGCGGCGCTCGTCTTCCGGGCAGAAGGCGAGCCAAGCGCGACCGAGCGCGCTGATCAGCACCGGCCGGCGTGCGTTGAGCCCCGCCCCCTCGAACGCCATCGGGCTCTCGGGCGCGGTCGAATGGCGGATGATAATGGCGCCCTGGCTCAAGGTCGCGAGGTAGAGCGGCCAGCCGTGCTCCTCGGTGAAGCGCCGCATATGCGGCATCGCGGCATCGACCAGGTGGTCGATGAAACGGATCGACTCGGCGAGGCCGAGCACGCGATCGGTCAACCGATAGCCCTGCGCTCGCGAGACGCGCGCCGCATAGCCCAGCGCGATCAGCGTCTGCAGCAGGCGCACCACGGTGGGCCGCGGCAGGCCGGTCTCGCCGACGAGCACGCTGACGGTCGAGCTGCGCCGGTGGCTGAGCGCCTCCAGCACCGCGAAGCTGCGGCGGACGGGTTCTATGACGGACGTCACGCGCCAACGCTAGTCCGCAATACGGACTTTGTCGACTTTGTCCGGGTGGCGGCGGCCGGCGGGCCTATGCTGCGCGCAACGGAGGAAAAGCCCATGAGCTACCAGACCATCGAAGTGCGCAAGCTGACGCCGGTGATCGGCGCGGAGATCTTCGGCGTCGATCTCGGCAAGCCGCTCGGCAACCAGCAGTTCCAGGAAGTGCACGACGCGCTGATGGACAACCTGGTTATCTTCTTCCGCGACCAGAAGATGTCGATCGACCAGCACAAGGATTTCGGCCGCCGCTTCGGGCCGTTGCACGTCCATCCCAACGCGCCGATCGAGATCGCCGATCATCCCGAGATCCTGGTGATCAAGGCCGACGAGAAGTCCAAGCGCGTCGCCGGCGAGGAATGGCACTCCGACGTTTCGTGCGACGCCGAGCCGCCGATGGGCTCGATCCTCTATCTCACCGAGGTGCCGCCGGACGGCGGCGGCGACACGCTGTTCGCCAACACGTACCGTGCCTACGAGACGCTCTCCGAGCCGATCAAGAAGATGCTGCAGGGCCTGACCGCGCTGCACGACAGCTCCAAGGCGCACTACTACCGGGTCAAGGCGACCGACCGGCAGGAGATGAAGTTCCCCAACGCGGAGCATCCGGTGGTGCGCACCCATCCGGTGACCGGCCGCCAGGGCCTCTACGTCAATCGCGGCTTCACGCTGCGCATCCCGCAGCTCAGGAAGAACGAGAGCGACGCGCTGCTCGAGATGCTCTACCGCCACATCGAGACGCCGGAGTTCCAGTGCCGCTT
>VBAF01000056.1 GCA_005884705.1 Alphaproteobacteria bacterium | reverse complement strand
TCATCAACACCTTCATCGGCTTCTTCAAGGACACCTCGCTGGTGCTGATCATCGGCATCTTCGACTTTCTCAATACCGCCAACCAGGCGCTGGTCGATCCCAATTGGGCCGGTTTCCCGGGCGAGGTCTACCTGTTTGCCGCCTTCATCTACTTCTGCTTCTGCTATTCGATGTCGCGCTACTCAAAGTGGCTCGAGATCGAGCTCAACAAAGGGACCCGCCGCTGATGGCCACCGCGACCCAACCCAAGCAAGACCTCTCGCACGCCCCCTCGGTGATCACGCTCAGGGGCGTCAACAAGTGGTTCGGTCAGTTCCACGTACTGTCCGACATCAACCTCGAAGTGAAGCTCGGCGAGAAGATCGTCGTCTGCGGGCCGTCGGGCTCGGGCAAGTCGACCCTGATCCGCTGCATCAACCGGCTGGAGGAGCATCAGCAGGGCGACATCGTCGTCGACGGCGTGACGCTCTCCAACGACGTCAAGAACATCGAGGCGATCCGCCGCGAGGTCGGCATGGTCTTCCAGTCGTTCAACCTCTTCCCGCACCTCACCATCCTCGACAACCTCACCCTGGCGCCGATCTGGGTGAAGAAGATGCCGAAGAAGGACGCCGAGGAAGTGGCGATGAGCCTGCTGACGCGGGTGCGCATCCCCGAGCAGGCGCTGAAGTATCCCGGCCAGCTCTCGGGCGGCCAGCAGCAGCGCGTGGCGATCGCCCGCGCGCTCTGCATGCGGCCCAAGATCATGCTGTTCGACGAGCCGACCTCGGCGCTCGACCCCGAGATGGTCAAGGAAGTGCTCGACGTCATGGTCGAGCTGGCGCGCGAGGGCATGACCATGATCTGCGTCACCCACGAGATGGGCTTTGCCCGCGCCGTGGCCGACCGCGTGATCTTCATGGACCGCGGCGAGATCGTCGAGCAGAACGAGCCCGAGGAGTTCTTCGCCCATCCGAAGAACGAACGCACCCGGACCTTCCTCGGCCAGATCCTGCACCACTGATCCACGGAGCCTATGAAGCTCTTGATCACCGGCGGCTGCGGCTTCATCGGCTCGGCGGTCGTCCGGCACGTGATCCGCGACACCGGCTGGTCGGTCGCCAACGTCGACAAGCTGACCTACGCCGGCAACCTCGACTCGCTCGCCGAAGCGCGCACCAGCAACCGCCATCGCCATTTCAGGGTCGATATCTGCAACCGGCACGCCCTCGACGCGGTCCTCGCTGAGGTCCGGCCCGACGCCGTGCTCCATCTCGCCGCCGAGAGCCATGTCGACCGCTCGATCGACGGCGCGGCACCGTTCATCCAGACCAACGTGGTCGGCACCTGGACCCTGCTGGAGGCCGCCTTGGCCTACTGGCGGACGCTCGACGCCGCGCGCCGCCAACGCTTCCGGTTCCAGCATATCTCGACCGACGAGGTGTTTGGCTCGCTGGGACCGACCGGCAAGTTCACGGAGCGCACACCGTATGCCCCCAACTCGCCTTACTCCGCCAGCAAGGCCGCCTCAGACCACCTCGTCCGCGCCTGGCACCACACGCATGGCCTGCCGGTTCTTACCACCAACTGCTCCAACAATTACGGCCCCTATCATTTCCCCGAGAAGCTGATCCCGCTGATCATCATCCGCGCGCTGCGCGGCGAGCGGCTGCCGGTCTACGGGCGGGGCGAGAACGTGCGCGATTGGCTGCACGTCGAGGATCACGCCGACGCGCTGACCCTCGTGCTGCGCACGGGCCGGCCGGGCGAGACTTATAATGTCGGCGGCGACAACGAGCGGCGGAACATTGATGTCGTGCGCGCGATCTGCCGGCTGCTCGACGAGCTGCGGCCCGACAGCCCGCACCGGCCGCACGAGCGGCTGATCGAGTTCGTCATCGACCGTCCCGGCCACGATGCGCGCTACGCAATCGATGCCTCGAAGATTCGCAAGGAGCTGGGTTGGCATCCACGTCACAGTTTCGAGGCCGGACTGCGCGAAACCGTCGAGTGGTTCATGCACAACGAATTGTGGTGGGAACGGGTCATGAGTGGCGCCTATCGTGGTGAACGGCTCGGTCTTGCCCGCGAATGACCCGGGAGTGCCGGGCAACCGGTGCTAAGTCTCTACCTTCTATGCCGGCCCATTTGACCGAGGAGCACTCCATGCACAGCTTGCTCGTTCGGACCGCCCCCTCATGCGAAAGGGGCGGATAGCCACGTTCGCCCCTTTTTCGCTGTCACTTGATGTGCGTTCCTTCCGCCGCCACGCGGCGATGGGGGTGCTGTCAATGACCGGGACACTTCTCCGCCGATCCCGATGTGCTCTGCGTGTAGAGGCCCCGCTCGATCTGCCCGGCCAGCAAACGCCCGGCCTCGGCCACGGGGTCGCGACCCTCACGATACGCCGCCACGGCATCGTCGATTTCGATGCGTCGTCCGAGCGCCAGACGGTGCGTGGTGTCGCAAATCCACAACTCCCAGGCCTCGTCGACCGCTGAGACGCAGACTCTCAGCACGCCCCCGGGAACCGGCACGTCGAACTTCCGTCCCATTTGCAGACCTCTTGGAAACAAACGCGAGTCGCTTTCGCACGGTTGCGGTCGGCGGCCACAAATTTGCTACAGTGCGGCCTCCTGGCAGCGCGGCGATTGTTGTCCCAGCAAAATCACGCTCTCCTCCTGCGCGATTGTCCATAATCGACGCGGACGAGGAGATGGTAATGGATCACACGGAGGCCTTCCGGAGTTCCGCCGACGTCGCCGACGACGCGTTTCAGGATTCACTTGCGCGTCTGACTCAGCAGATCGCCGCGCGCCGCTCGACGATGCTTCTGCTGCCTGCGCCACTCCCCGCGCCCCGGCGGCAATGGCGGGGCTGGCCTTTTCTTCTGTTAATCGCCGTGGCCGGAGCGGCCACTGCTGGATATCACTCCGCCGCCTTCGTCGATGGCGATCTGAGCGGTATCGTCAAGCCGCCTGTTGCCGAGGCTGCGGTCGCGTCGCCCGCGCGGGGTCCCGTGCTCGCAGCGATCGCCGTCGCGCCCGAGCCCGTCGCTCCACCGGCCGCCGAAGCGCCAGCCGCCCGCCAGGAGCCTGCGCCGGCGGTCGAAGAGGCCGCCGCCGCGCCTCCTCCGCCGCCTTCCGTCGAGGCTGCGCCGGGCGCTCCGGCGGTTGATGCGCCGGCCGAGATCGCTCTCGCCTGGGCTGAGGTCCTCGAGGTCCAGAAACGCCTGGTATCGGTCGGCATCAATCCCGGACCGCTGGACGGGATCGTCGGCCCCCGGACGATGGGCGGTGTCGAGCGATACGAGGAACTGCATGGTCGTCCCCTCACCGGCAGGGTCGACCGCCGCCTGCTCAAGCTGCTGCAGCAGGATCCCGATTCCTCGGCCACGCTGGAAGCTCGGGCTCGCTAGCTCACGGCTTTTCCGGGTCGTCTGAATCGGCCAGCCATTCATACACGCACCACAGGCCTATGCTGGTCAAACCCAGGGCAAGTGCCGTGCCACCGACGATATCCAGCCACTGGGTGCCGTAGATGTTGTCGATCCAGAGCCACTGCAGGGCCTTGATCGACACACCCATCAGGACCGGCAGGCTGAGCCGCAGCACCCATTTCCAGACCGTCCGGATCGACGAGTGCTCGCGCCGCTCAGGATAGATCTTTCCTGCGGATGTTGTCGGAGCGCCATCGGCCTCGTGCGCAGCCGCTTTCTCCTCGTTCAGCATTGCCAGCAAGTTGGTGTCGCCGCGATGCGATGACGAGAGCGCTTGCTATCCGCGCCGTGTGGTCATTCGGTGGCGTGCCCGGTCGCCAAGGGCGACCCCGCCGCCCTGCCCGCTAGAGATCGTTGGACGCGGGCTGCAATGCCTTCGCGA
>VBAF01000055.1:1619-9549 GCA_005884705.1 Alphaproteobacteria bacterium | reverse complement strand
GGCGTCAGCTCGGTCGCGCGGTCAAAGCCCAGGCCGTAGACGCTGGCCGCCAGCACGCCGCCGTTGATCACCACACCGAAGAACGCCGACAGCGCATCCAGGCGCAGATGCAGACCGATGCCCGGCAGGCCGATCGGGAGACGCGCTGTCGCCTCCCCGCCGCCCAGCAGCACGCCCAAATCGACGATCGCCAACGCCAACGCCGCCATGCCGCTCAGCGGATAGACCAGCGCCAGCGCACGGCCGCGCATCAGCGCAGCGAGAGCGGCGGCGATCGCCAAAGCCCCTAGCGCGGCTCCTGACACGGGCAATTCGGGCACGGCGAACTTGGGCCTTTCGTCGACAAGATACTACATGTTTTTTGTGTCTAATTAGATTCAGTGTAGC
Source organism: Alphaproteobacteria bacterium (assembly GCA_005884705.1). Taxonomy (GTDB): domain Bacteria; phylum Pseudomonadota; class Alphaproteobacteria; order Reyranellales; family Reyranellaceae; genus Reyranella. Next base: position 9,162 of record VBAF01000055.1, on the reverse strand, counting down.
AGACGAACGCGGTCGCGTTGAAGGTCAGAACTCGCCGCGGGCCGAGCGTGACGCCTGTTCGCGTCGAATAGCGTGAAAGCCTTCGACGGTGCGCGCGATGATCTCGGCGACCGGCAGCACTTCGTGGATCAGCCCGACGGTCTGGCCCGCGAGCGCCAGCGAAGCCTCCATGTCGCCGCCGAAATAGACGTCCTTCACGCTGCCGAAGATCGCGCGGTCGAAGCCGCCTGCGCGATCGATGTCCTTGGCCCGCTCGGTCTTGAGCGCCCGCACGCAGGGACTCGACTTGCGGTTCAGCATCACCGTGCCGGTGTCGTCGGCGTCGATGATCGCCTGCTTGTAGTTGGCGTGGACCGGACTCTCGGCGGCGCTGACGAAGCGCGTGCCCATCTGGATACCCTCGGCGCCGAGCGCGAAGGCGGCCGCCATGCCGCGGCCGTCGCAGATGCCGCCGGCGGCGATCAGCGGCACGTCGGTGCGCTCGCGCACCGCCTGCAGCAGCACCAGGGTGCTGACGTCGTCCGGATTCTTGAAGCCGCCGCCCTCGCCGCCTTCGACCACCAGCCCGTCGACGCCGGCATCGACCGCCTTCAGCGCCGAAGAGAGGTTCGGCACGACGTGATAGACGATCAACCCGGCGGCCTTCAGCACCGGCAGCAGCTTGGCCGGAGAACCGGCCGAGGTGGTGACGAACTTCACGCCCGAGCGGGCGACCAGATCGACGATGCGCGGCTCGCGGATGAAGAGCAGCGGCAGGTTGACGCCGAACGGCTTGTCGGTGAGCTCGCGCATGCGGGCGATCTCGGCCATGCACGCCTCGACCTCGCCGCTCGAGGTCTCGATGACGCCGAGCCCGCCGGCGTTGGACACCGCCGAGGCAAGCGCACTGCGGGCGATCCATCCCATCGGCGCCTGCATGATCGGTACCGCCACGCCGGTATGGGCGAGCACGCGGTTCATTGGTTCCTCTCGCGCTCGCGCGTCGACAGGGCCTTCACCCGTTCGGCGGCGGCCGCGAAGTCGGGCGGCGTGTCGGCCCGGCAGGGCAACGGCCAGCGCGGATCGGGCGCGTCGAAGAACTCGTCGCGCAGGCGTGCCGCGCAGGTATCCTGGCTCGACACGCCATGGCCCTGCGCCCGGAAGATGACGTGCCGCGCCTCGGGCAGGTGCTTGGCGGCGTCGCGCCCCCAGGCCGCCGGCGTCAGCCAGTCGTAGCCGCCGCTCAGCAGCAGGGCGGGAACCGCCGCGGTGACCGGTTGGCGCTCGGCCGGCGGCGCCACCGGCACGCGCCACACCGGGCAGAAGGCCGGCAGCTTGCTGAGCTGCGCGGTCAGGCTGTAGATGCCGCCGGTCTGGATGGCGCGCTCGCGCTGCGCCTGGTCGACGCCGGCCCAGGTCTCGCGGCATTCGATGGTGTTGAACAGCCCGCCGAACTGCTGGGCGTTGGTCTCGAGCAGGCCGCCATCTTCCTCTTCGAGGTCCTCGGCGAACTGGCGGACCAGTCGCTTGTCGCCGCGCTTCAGCGCCGTCACCGCCTCGGGCACCAGCGCCGCCTCGCCCTGACGCATCATGTGCAGCAGCACCAGAAGGAGCTTGGCGCCGTCGAGCCTGACCGGCTGCGGCCCGTCCTCGAGCGCAAGCGTGAGCTCGAGCGGCGCGCGTTCGGCCTCGGTCAGCACCGCCCGGACGGTGTTGGCGAGGTCGGGATTGCGCTCGCGGCAGAGCTTGTCGGCCGCACAGTCGGCGAAGAGCTGCTCGAACACGCCGCGCACGATCTCCGGCTCGTTCTGCTCGCCGTTGATCTGCGGCGGATAGATGGCGTCGAGCACGACGGCGCGCACGACGGCGGGATGGCGGCGCATCACCTCGAGCGCCCAACGCGTGCCGTAGGAGATGCCGTAGAGGTTGACCTGCTTGAGCTGCATCGCCGCCACGAGGTCGGCGACGTCGTCGGCGAGCGACGGCGTGCCGTACATCGCGACGTCGATCTTGCGGCGGTCGAAGTCGGCGCGGCAGCGCAGCAGGATCTCGCGCTCCTGCGGCTCGGTCACGGCGCGGCGCTTGATGCGGGCCGGCTCCGAGCTGCGCGGCTCGAAGCAGTCGAGATTGGGCGTCGAGCCGCCGGCGCCGCGCTGGCTGACGATGATGACGTCACGCCGGCGGCGCACCACGGCAGTATCGTTCCACCAGTCGCCTTCGGCCAACGGGTCGGCGCCCGCAGTCGAGGCGACCAGCGGCGCGTCGCCCGGACCGCCGGCAAGGTAGATCACGGGATCGGCGGCGAGCGGACGCTTGGCCTTCAGCACCGCCACCTTGAGCCTAACCTCGCTGCGCGGGTTGGCGCGGTTCTCGGCGACGATCAGCGTGTAGCATTCGATCTTGTCGCCGCGCGGCGGACGGAAGACGCAGCGCTCGCGCTCGAGCCGCGGCAGGGGTGCGGCGAGCGCGCTGCACACTCCCAACAGCAACAGCAGGCTCGCCAGCACGATGCGGCGGCAGGATGCGATCATGGTTCGGTTGTGCCACATAACCGCTTGTGACGGCATGAAGTAATTCTATGCCTGAATGCCGCGCCGGCACCTTGCAAGGCACGCACCGTCACCGCACGTTGCCCCTCATGACTTCGCGCTCCTATTGGACCGCCGTGTGGTGCGGTTTCCTCGTCCTGACCATCGGTCTCGGCGTCCGCCAAAGCTTCGGAATCTTCCTCAAGCCGGTGTCGGCCGAGCTGCATGTCGGCCGCGAGCTGTTTTCCTTCGGCACGGCACTGTCGATGCTGCTGATGGGCGCGGTCGCACCCTTCGCCGGCCGGTTGTGCGACCGCTTCGGCTCGGCGATCACCATCACCGGCGGTGCCGCGGTCTATATCGCGGGCATGGTCGTGACCGCCACCATGCATTCGGGCTTCATGCTGATCCTCGGCAACATCCTGGTCGGCATCGGACTCTCGGCGGCGAGCTTCGGGCCGGTCCTGAGCGTGATCCTGAGGGTCGCGCCGCCCGCCAAGGTGGCCCTGGCGGTCGGCATCTGCTCGGCCGGCGGCTCATTCGGCCAATTCTTCATCGTGCCACTGGCCTCGGTGCTGCAGGGCTATTTCGGCGACTGGCGCCCGACCATGTGGACGCTGACGGCGCTCGCGGTCGTGATGATGCTGCTGCCGATCGGCCTGAACGACAGCAAGGAAATCGCCGCCGCGCGCAAGGCCAGGGGCGGCTCACAGACCTCCGGCGAGGCGCTGAGTGAGGCGTTCTCGCAGCGCAGCTACCTGCTGCTGGTGGTCGGCTATTTCGTCTGCGGCTTCCATGTCATCTCCGACAAGGGCATCGGCCTGTCGCTGTTCGGCTGGACCCTCTCGCCGGTCGAATTGGGCGGCTGGAGCATCGGCATGGTCGGCCTGTTCAACATCGCGGGCTCGATCCTGTGGAGCTCGATGGGGGGCAAGTATCAGCGCAAGAACCTGCTGTCGCTGCTCTACCTGCTGCGCTCCGTCGTCTTCCTGGCCTTCGTGCTGGCGCCGCTGTCGGCTGCCTCGGTGCTGATCTTCGCGGCAGCGCTGGGTTTCCTGTGGCTGGGCACCGTGCCGCTCACCACCTCGCTGGTCGGCTTCATCTTCGGGCCGGTCCATATCACGATGCTGAACGGCATCGTCTTCTTCGGCCACCAGGTCGGCAGCTTCTTCGGCGGCTGGGGCGGCGGCAGGATTTTCGACCTGCAGGGCAACTACGACCTGATGTGGTGGATCTCGATCGCGCTCGGGGTGATCTCCGCCCTGCTGCACTGGCCGATCGTCGAGAAGCCGATGGCGCGGGCGCAACTCGCGGCGCAGCCCGCATGACGCGGGGCTGGCGCGGGCTGCTGGCCTGGAGCGCCATCGCCCTGCTGTTCGCCCTGACCGGCCTCACCTTCGTGCTGTGGGGCACCAACGGCCCCGCCTACATCGTCGACCTGATCGCCGCGTATTGCCTCTGATCCTCACCCGAAAACGGGGGAGGGATTACAATATGAATTTCGACAGGTCGGTGTTCTTCGCCAGTTCGCTGACGTGCTCGCGCACGTAGGCGGCGTCGATCTCGATCTTCGTCCCCGGCTTGTCCGACGCGGTGAAGCTGATTTCCTCCAGCAGCTTCTCCATCACCGTGTGCAGCCGGCGGGCGCCGATATTCTCGACAGCCTCGTTGATCTCGGCCGACAGCCGCGCCAGCTCGTCGATGGCGTCGTCCTTGAAGGTGAGCTCGACCTTCTCGGTCGCCAGCAGCGCCTTGTACTGCTTCACCAGGCTCGCCTCGGGCTCGGTCAGGATGCGCTTGAAGTCCTCCTGGTTGAGCGACGCCAGATTGACGCGGATCGGCAGGCGGCCCTGAAGCTCGGGCAGCATGTCGGACGGCTTGGCGAGATGGAAGGCGCCGGAGCAGATGAACAGCACGTGGTCGGTCTTCACCGGCCCGTGCTTGGTGTTGACCGTCGTGCCCTCGATCAAGGGCAGCAGGTCGCGCTGCACGCCCTCGCGGCTCACGTCGCCGCCGCCGCGGAACTCGCTGCGGGCGGTGATCTTGTCGATCTCGTCGATGAACACAATGCCGTTCTGCTCGACCGACTCGCGCGCCTCGCGCACCGCCTTCTCCTGGTCGAGCATGCGGTCGCTCTCCTCGCGCATCAGCGCCTCGTAGGCTTCGCCGACGGTCATCTTGCGCTTCTTGGTGCGCCCGCCGAACGCCTTGCCCAGCATGTCGCCGATATTGATCATGCCGACCGAGGCGCCGGGCTGGCCGGGGATCTCGAACTGCATCGGCCCGCCCGAGTCGGCGAGCTCTACCTCGATCTCGCGCTCGTTCAGCTCGTTGTCGCGCAGCTTGTGGCGGAAGCGCAGCTTGGTCTCCTCGCTGGCGGTCGGGCCGCACAGCGCGTCGACCACGCGCTCCTCGGCGGCGAGCTCGGCCTTGGCGCGCACCTCCTTGCGCAGCCGCTCGCGCGCCATGTCGAGCGCCGCCTCCATCAGGTCGCGGCCGATCTGCTCGACGTCGCGGCCGACATAGCCGACCTCGGTGAACTTGGTCGCCTCGACCTTGAGGAACGGCGCATTGGCGAGCTTGGCGAGCCGCCGCGCGATCTCGGTCTTGCCGCAGCCGGTCGGCCCGATCATCAGGATGTTCTTGGGCAGCACCTCCTCGCGCAGGCCCTCGGGCAGCTGCAGGCGGCGCCAGCGGTTGCGCAGCGCGATCGCGACGGCGCGCTTGGCCTCCTGCTGGCCGACGATGTGCTTGTCGAGCTCGGAGACGATCTCGCGGGGGGAAAAGTCGTTGCTCATGGACACGGCCTACAGCTTTTCGACGACGAGGTTGTGGTTGGTGTAGACGCAGATGTCGGCGGCGATGTTCATCGCCTTGCGCGCGATCGCCTCGGCATCCAGCCCTTCGACGTCGATCAAGGCGCGCGCCGCCGCCAGCGCGTAGTTGCCGCCCGAACCGATGGCGATGATGCCGCCCTCCGGCTCGAGCACGTCGCCGGTGCCGGAGAGCAGCAGCGAGACCTCCTTGTCGGCCACCGCCATCATCGCCTCGAGCCGGCGCAGGTAACGGTCCGTGCGCCAATCCTTGGCAAGCTCGATGGCGGCGCGCAGCAGCTGGCCGGGGTGGCGCTCGAGTTTGGCTTCCAGCCGCTCGAACAGGGTGAAGGCGTCCGCCGTGGCGCCGGCGAAGCCGGCGATGATCTGGCCGTTGCCCAGCCGCCGGACCTTCTTGGCGTTGCCCTTGACGATGGTCTGGCCCATCGAGACCTGGCCGTCGCCCGCCATCACCACCTGGCCGCCCTTGCGGACAGACAGGATGGTCGTGGCGTGCCAGCCGGGCGACTGCGTCGAATCGGATTGTGGGGACATGGGCCCCTAGATAGTGATTCGCGCCTGCAAATCAATCGCCATGCTAACCTGCTTCCATGACCACCGAATCCGTCATCGTCATCGGCGCGGGCATCGTCGGGACCGCCACCGCCCGCGCCCTGCAGCGATCCGGCCATGCCGTCACCCTGGTCGACAGCGGCGAGCCGGGCAAGGCGACCTCCTACGGCAACGCGGGCTTCATCGCCATCGACCACGTCCTGCCGCTGGCGCGGCCCTCGACGCTGAAGCGCCTGCCTCAGATGCTTATGGACCGCAGCGGGCCGCTGACCGTGCATCCACCCAGCATTCCCTCCTTGCTGCCCTGGATGGCCCGCTTCGCCCGCGCCGCCTACAGCACGGCCGAGGTGCGCAAGGGCACTGATTCTTTCGGCCTGCTGATGGCCGAGGCCAACGTCGCCTGGAAAGCCGAGATCCAGGCCTCGGGCCTGGGCGAGCTGTTCAGGAGCCGCGGCGCGCTCTACGTCTACGAAAGCGAGGCGGCCTTCGCGTCAGGCGCCGAGGAGCGCGAGCTGCAGAAGGCCAAGGGCACCGACTTCGAGATCGTCGACGGCGATCGCGCGCGCGCGCTGGCGCCCGGCCTGTCGAGCCATATCGTCCGCGGCGTCTACTATCCGCACGGCATGCACACCATCAATCCGTACAAGGTCGTGACCACGCTGGCCGAGCGCTTCGCGGCGGACGGCGGCGTCGTGCAGCGCAGCCGCGTGCGCGGCTTCGTGCGCGAGGCCAACCGGGTCACCGCCGTGCAGCTCACCGACTCGACGGTGCCGGCGAAGGCGGTGGTGATCGCCGCCGGCCGCGCCTCGGGCGAGCTGACGCGGCTCCTGGGCTTCAATGCGCCGCTGGTCGCCGAGCGCGGCTATCACGTCATGCTGGCGCCGGACAATGTCCGCTTCGACCTGCCGGTCAGCCCGGCCGAGCGCGGCTTCTTCATCACGCCGATGGAAGAGGGCTTGCGCGTCGCCGGCACCGTCGAGCTCGCGGCGCCGCACCAGCCGCCGTCCTGGCATCGCGCCGATCTGCTGGTGCAGCATTTGCGGACGATCTTCCCGGGCGTCGGCGGCATCGAGAGGAGCCGCTGGATCGGCGAACGGCCGAGCCTGCCGGATTTCCGCCCCGCCATTGGCCGCGCCCCGCGGCTCGCCAACGTCTATTGCGGCTATGGCCATCAGCATGTCGGGCTGACGCTGGCCACCGCGACGGGTCGACTGATCGCCCGCCAGATGGAAGGCGAGGACCTGCCGGCGGCACTCGCCGCTTGCGACCCCGGCCGCTTCGGCTAGAAGCGACGGAGACAATATTCAGTAGGAGTGGTTGGGGGATGATCATGCGTAGAAGATCTGTCGCGGGCCTGATGATGGTGGCCGCATGCCTCGCTGGGGGCGGCGCCGGCGCCCAGAGCTTTCCCGCGAAGCAGATCACGATCGTCGTGCCGTTCTCCGCGGGCGGACCGACCGACACGCTCGCGCGCATCCTGTCGGAGCGGATGAGCCGGACACTCGGCCAGACGGTGATCGTGGAGAACACGACAGGCGCCGCCGGCACGATCGGCGTCGCCCGCGTCGTCCGCGCCGCACCCGACGGCTACACCATCGGCATCGGCCACTGGAGCACGCACGTCGTCAATCCCGCCATCTACCCGCTGCC